>PMIW01000014.1 GCA_003158365.1 Ignavibacteriota bacterium
AAGGGGGACTTCAAAACGAATTTTTGTAGACGGATTAAAAGGGTTTGGATAGTTCTGATATAATTTATATTCCGGAGGCGTTTCATTATTATTAATCCCGATTAAAGTAAGTCCTCCCCTGTTAGATGTTTTAAACACTTTTCCATATTGTCCAGTGAGGAAACCTGTATTTTGATTTACAAATTGAACAGTTGAAAGTCTTCCGGCATTTGTGCTTAGAAAAAAAGAAGACCAGGTATCACCGCCATTAGTAGTATAAAAAATCTTTGAACCTCCGCTGAAAGAAAAATCCGCAGCAGCCCAGCCGGTATTTTCATCTGTAAAATATATTGAATAAATTCCCGGGTTCCCGGCATTTTCATTCTGCGTAATCCAGTTTATTCCTCCGTTTGTCGTTTTTAAAATAAACTCCCTGTAACCCCCTGCCCAGCCGGTATTTTCGTTGAGGAAGAAAAACGTATAAAAGTAATGAAAGTCGGAATAAGTTGCCTGAAGCTGCCAGTTATTTCCTCCGTTCGTTGTTTTGTATATATTCGAATTACCGCTGTTAATGTCGGATGTCCAGCCGGTTAGAGAATTCGCGAAACACACTGCCCCCCAGGTTGAAATAAATGAAGATGTCCAATTCAATCCGGCGTCTGTGGTTTTTGCAAGACCGCCAAATCCGCATATAAAGCCGGTATTAGTATTCGGAAATGAAACACTTTGAGGCTGAAATCCAATATAAGAGCCGGTTGACCAGTTCAAACCGCCATTTGTGGTTCTGTAAACCGTATCATTAGTCGAACCTACAAAACCTGTATTCGAATCAAAAAAGTGAATTACATTTATATTGTTGGCTGTTCCCGCAAAAGAAAGATTAATCCAGTTCTGACCTCCGTTTGTTGTCTTAAAAATTGAATTTCCATACCCTGATATGTACCCTGTATTTGCATCTAAAAAACTGCCCGAGAAAATATCAAATATAGATGGTGAAGTTTGAAGTATCCACTGGGAATCCGCCTTAATAAATGCTGAAAATATAAATAAAACTGTAAATAATCTTTTCATATTAATTTTTATTTACAGTTTAAAACCAGAAACATTCATATTGAATTCCGTAACACAGGAAATATTAATTTTTAGAAAAGTTCAGTAAATTTGGACTTTAATATTGAAGTTTATCCCGTTCAGAATTTCGCGCAGTCCTTATAGAATCAATAAAAGAACTAACGAATCTGAAATTTTTAGTAAAATCGCACTGGCAGGTTGAAGGTATTTTATAATTAATTCGGAATGGAAGACTTGTCAGATTGTTCCATATAGAACCGGTATCTTTTTCAGAAGAGGAATTGATATTATATAGTAAAATAATAGCCGTTAACGGTACAATAACAATTAAAATAATTATCAAAGGTAATTTCAGTGTATTCAAACTCATATATTTCTATTGCATAAATAAATTAAGATTAATTTGAAAATTATTCAACAGTTTTCATAAAAGTAGAAAAATAATCGCAATAGATATAGAAATTGAACCAAATGTACCTGGCAAACTTAATGAACTTAATAAACTTAACAAACTTAACGAACTTAAAAAACTTAATGAACTCTATTCANNGGATAAGATTTTTTCTCTCTGTAATTTCTACCACCGTGCCTTCCGGAATTTGTTCATCGGCTTCCGCATTCCATAGCGTTCCGTTGAATTCGACTCTTCCGACTACTTCACCAGGTATTATTTCTTTTTTGACTACGGCTTTCTGACCCCTGACACTCGTGAGGATATCTTCCGGTTCTGCTTTTCCGGATATTCTGCCTTTAAAGTAATTACTGAGTTTTGTCCTTAACAAGAAAAGAGTAATTACGGATGAAAGAATAAATACAACTATCTGCAACGGGAAAGAATTTAGTACGCCAACCCATGTCAGGATTGCTGTTATCCATGCCCCTATTCCGAAAAACATAAGCACAAATCCCGGCATTACCATTTCAATTATAAAAAAAGCTACTCCGAGAATAAACCATAAAAGAATTAAAGTACTATACTCAAACATATTTTTTATATTATTATTTCTGCAAAACCCATATCCATATGGGAATATTTTAAATCAATATAATCTTAAAACGAAGAATAAAAATTACACTCCTGCCTTGCCTGATGTGCTCATTGTATTAAATATCTTGCTGATGGAAGCAACAACACCTGCAACATCACTAAGGTCGGATGGAATAATCATAGTGTTATTTATTTTTGCAAGTTTTCCAAATTCACCCAGGTATGACTCAGCAATCCGCAGGTTCACAGCATCATAACCGCCTTTTTCATTAATGGCTAATGCTATTTCCCTGATTCCGTTTGCAGTCGCCTTTGCAACTCTTTCAATTTCCTGACCGCGTCCCTCTGCTTCATTTATTCTCTTCATTTTTTCACCTTCGGAGAGTGCAATCGCCTGCTGTTTTTCACCTTCTGCACGATTTATTTTCGCCTGTTTATCACCTTCTGATTCCGCAATTAAGGCACGCTTTTCACGTTCTGCCCTCATCTGTTTTTCCATAGCATCTTTTATACTCTGGGGAGGGGAAATATTTTTAACTTCATAGCGGGTTACTTTTACGCCACAGGGCTCGCTGGCCTTATCTA
>PMIW01000028.1 GCA_003158365.1 Ignavibacteriota bacterium
AAAACTGGTTCCAAATCCTCTGGTTGCTAATTTAATTCAAAAATTCAGTGATACTCCCGGTGATGATTTGGAAGATGCAAGTAAAACTCCCGAAGAAAGACTCGAAGAAAAATTAGGTCCGAAAAATCCATGGCGTATTTACAAAGAAATGATGCAGAGAAATTTGATGATCGGTCTTGCTGGTGCAGTATTGCTTTATATTATTTCAACGATATCGTTTTACTCTTATGCTTCAAAGAAAAACGGGAATGCTGATGTAGTCGAGGCTCCAAGGCTAATTGTAATGCAGGATTTACCTGAAAACCAGTTCCTGCAGCAGAATGTGGAAGACCCGAATAAACCTCCTGAAGAAGAAAAGCCAGCATCGGATGATGGTACGAATACAAATAAAATTCCGCCGATTATTCCTAAAAAAGTTAAACCACCGCGTATAATAGGACCGACAAGGCAAAAGGTTGATACTACTAATACATCTGCAATAGATAAAGAGCTTGATTCACTAAGAAAAGTTCATAACAACAATATTACTTCGAACAATAACAGCAAAGTTGACAGCACAATAAAAAACACAGGAAATTATCCTATTCCCGATTCCATTATGAAAGGGTTAAAAGATAATGAAGTTGGACTGGTCGGTAAATTTCCTCCTTACTGGAAGCAGATAGATTCCCGCGAAGTGGATATTAATAAAAAAGATTTTACGGGCGTTATACTTGTCGATACATCGGTAAAGAAAAAAGAAGAAGCTCTGAATATGAGCGTGCAGATTGATAAGAATAACGAATACTGGAAGCAGTTCAATTTTAAAAATATATTTTCCGAAGATTCTTTAAAAAATATAATCTATTCAATCGAACCCAAGCAGGAAGGCGACCAGACTTATTACAGGTTCTATATTTCGGGAATGGCTTATAATATTTACATTGCCTCATTCATAAATAACGAACACTTCGAAAAACACAAGGCTGAAATAGAGCAGGTAGTCCGCTCGATAAAAATTCAGAAGCCACCCCCTCCGTCCGGAAATAAATAAAATTTTGGAATAATAAAGCCGGGAAGAAACCCGGTTTTTTTTATTTCGGACCGAATGTTAACTGGTAACCTATATAACCCTGAAATAATGTAGAACCATTCAGGCTTCTTCCTGCCGAAATAAGTATGTGGTGATTATCCGTAACGTCGTAGACGGCACCTATGTTAAAACGATTTTCAGCCTCGCCATCACCGGTTTCAGGAGTTATATGATATAATTCTATTCCGATACTTAAATTTTCCTTAACCTGATTTTGAAGGAGCCATCCTAAATAAACAGAATTTTTATTTCCCGATGCATTATTTATCCTGTATCCAGCTCCTCCGTAAGTAATCCATTTTCCGAAACTTTTTTGAATCCAGACAGGCAGAAAGACTTGTGTACTGCCGTTTCCAAGACCTTTGCTTTGATTCCCGGACGGAATATCAACCATAGGGAAAATTCCGACCTGCGGAATTGTTGACGTTTCCTTAATGAACCTGTATTTAAAACCTAGTTCAATATCGCCGAAACCGTAATTTGTTTTTCCTGCATTAGGAGTGTTAAAAGCAAATGGTAATATTACGTGCAGTTGAAGATTATCAATAGCTCCGTAATTAACTTCTGCGTGCGGTGCTGTCCCGTTCCAGCCCGCATCATCGTGAACAGGCCTCGAAGATAAATAAAATTCCCAATGCCTGAATTCGACAGGTTCGGGGTCATCTGTATCATAAGGCGGACCTGCAAACGCGGTTGAAAATATTAAAATAAATAAAATAATTACAAAATAATAATTTATTGTTCCCATAATAATCAGAAAAATAGTATAATTAATTCTGAAATTTCAAACAAGAGAATAATTATAAAAGTTTTTATTTTTATCGGGAGTACTAAAAAGAGGAGTCCTCCGGTACTAATAAAAAAACCGGGATTATTCCCGGCTCTATTATTTCAAACCTTTATTGCTATTTCTTTTTATCCAGCGAGTTCTGCTTCGGAGAAAAAGAATCCTACTTCGATTTTACCGTTCTCGATTGAATCAGAGCCATGGACAGCGTTTTCCTGAACATTATTCGCGTATAATTTTCTGACTGTTCCTTCGTCTGCTTTTGCGGGATCGGTTGCACCGATTAATTTCCTGTAATCAGCAATTGCGTTTTCTTTCTGGAGTGCTATTGTTACAACAGGTCCTGATGTCATGAATTCTACAAGGTCTTTGTAAAAAGGTTTTTCCTTATGTATTGAATAAAAAGCTTTTGCCTGTGCTTCTGTCAGATGTCTCATTTTCATTCCGAGAATCTGAAAACCCGCATCGAGTATTTTTTGTATAATGTGTCCCTGAACTTTTTTTCTCACTGCATCAGGTTTGATAATACAAAGTGTTCTTTCCATCTTATATTTTTTCTTTAATGTTTATAAAATTATTTTATCTCACATTATCATGTAAGAAGCAAATAGATATTAAAATGAATAATAAAATGCTCTTTATTATTTTCCGATTCGCAAACTCATCGGGATTTCACTTTGCTCAACATTACTCATTATTCATTACTCATTCCTCAGTTGTACTCGGTGCGGAGAACGTGCCGACACCAAGTGAATCTTTAGGCATAGCGTGATTTCCCGGGCATTTCCTAGGTAAATGTTTTTTAATCGCAAGTTCTCTTGTCGAAGGACAGCCGTCTCCTGCCAGCAATCCTGTAACAGAGCAAATGCTGACTTCTTCCACACCGCTTGGTCTTTTAAAGTATTCAACAGGAAAATCAAACTCATCATCGGAATATAATTTCTTCATAAAGCTGCCCCAGATTGGTGCTGCAGCTTTACCGCCCTGTCCGTATGCTCCGCCGAATTTAACTCTTGCATCATCGAATCCAAGCCATACTCCCGCAACGAATTGAGGAGTGAATCCGACAAACCAGGCATCGGTATAATTTTGTGATGTACCTGTTTTTCCTGCGCAGGGTCTGTGGAAAAACTGTCTGACAGATGTTGCGGTTCCTTCATCAACAACTCCTTCCATCATATCGGTCATAATGTATGCAACATCTTCGCTTAACACTTCTCTTGTATCGGGAACGACCTGTTCGATTATGTTTCCGTTTCTGTCTTCAATTTTTGTAATAGCAATCGGTTCGACCCACATCCCTTCATTTGCGAATGTCCCGAATGCATTTGTCATTTCAAGCGGGGTTACTTCACCGACTCCAAGCGCAAGCGAAAGAAAATTCGGTAATTCGGATTTTATTCCCATTTTATGTGCGAGGTCTATTACCTTGTCGATTGGTGCAATTTCCATTGCAGTCCTGACTGCAACAACGTTAATTGATTTTTCGATAGCATATCTCATTGTCATCATTCCGCCTGTTCCTCCGCCTTTCGGAGTCCACATTCTTCCGCCAATATTAACGCTCAATGCATCGTTTGAAATTTCATAACCCGGTGAATAACCGTTGTTAATTGCAACCGCATAAACGAACGGTTTAAACGATGAACCGGGCTGTCTTCTCACCTGTGTCACGTGATTCAGTCCGTATTTCGTTCTTGTATTAGGATTTGCACCTACCATTGCTTTAATTTCACCAGTTTTCGGATTCATTACTACGAAGCCAACCTGTATTGAAGTTGTAAGATCTTTCACAGAATCTACAACATTTTTATTGCTGTGCATCACATCATAAATCTTTTTCTTTTCATTATCATTCGATGCTCTTCTGTATGAATCGGTTGACTTAATAAATTTATCCAGATTACTTTCAAGTATTTCCTTGTTGTTTTTCCAGTTCCAGTATCCGTTAAAAGATTTCTGATAGGATTTTAACTGTTCTTTTACTGCATCTTCGGCATGTCTCTGAAATCTTGTGTCCAAAGTTGTATAAACTTTCAGCCCGTCTCTGTATAAATCAAAACCGTATTTCTCGGCTTTTTGCTGCATTATCTGTCTTACATATTCAGTAAATTCCGGGGATTTAGATTCCGAATTTATCTCTTCTGTTCTCAGGCTCACTTTTATAGGTGCATTCATCTCTGCATCCATTACTTCTTTAGTAATGTATTTTGCATCGTTCATTGACTGTAATACAAGGTTCCGCCTGTTTTTACAGGCTTCCGGGTTATCGACCGGGTCATAGTTTGACGGTGATTTAAGAAGTGCAACAAGAATTGCGCATTCATCGAGAGACAGGTCTTTCGATGTTTTGTTGAAATATGTAGATGCTGCAGCCTCGATTCCATAAGCTCCTTTTCCAAAATACACGGTATTCAGATAATAAGTAATAATTTCCTGCTTTGTATAAGTCTTCTCGATTTGAACGGCAGTCATTGCTTCACGGAGCTTTCTGCTTATCGTCATCTCTTTCCTGTTGAGGTAAAGAATCCCGGCAAGCTGCTGGGTTATGGTAGAAGCACCTTCTTTCTTAAGTTTAAGCTTTAATATATTTTTAATAAAAGCCTGTCCGATTCGCTGAACGTCTACGCCCCAGTGGTCAAAGAATTTCCTGTCTTCTGTTGCCACCAGTGCGTTAACCATATCCTTTGGAATATTCTCGAACGTGGTTTTTGTGCGGTTCTTAAGGTAGAACTTATCAATTAGTTCACCGTTATCGGAGTAAATTTTTGTTGCCTCTTCAAGTTTCGGATTTTCGAGTTCCGATAATGACGGCAATGATTGAGATAAATAAATGAGATATCCGCTGAAAGCCAAAAAGATAATCAGAAAAATAAATAAAACAGTACTGATGGAGATGTTCTGTAATTTATTCTTCTTTAAATTTTTACGACGGAAGTTTTTGTCGTTAAAATAATTATTTATTTCTGTTTCTTTATTTTTTTTGCTGTTAAACAATTTCTTTTACTATTTCTCTTTCTTTAAAAGCAATTACCTGCTTTTTTTCTTTATTGTAGAATTTTTTAAGTTTGAATTCACCGTTTCTTAATTCACCGTAGCTGAATATCCTTACCCAGTCTCCTAAATTAGCATAAATCCCATTGGAATATTTATGAATATACGCAAAATGTCTGTGTCCCATCAGAACAAAATCGTATCCAGCTTCAATTTTTTTCACTGCATAATCCTGCATGCCGTCTTTTAAGGAATAATTTTTCTTATTTGTATACCCTCTTGAAGAGGATGAACTCTTCTTTGCAAGCCAGATGCCTATATCCGGATGAAGCAGAGAATACAAAAACTGGGAAAATTTACTTCTTAAAATGACTTTCAGGATTTTATAACCTGTATCATTATATGCAAGCCCGTCTCCGTGATGCAGTAAAAATTTCTTTCCTTCGATTTCTTTTGAAACCGGTTTATGTATTATCTCTATTCCGAATTCATATTTAAAATAATTTCCGAACCAAAAATCATGGTTTCCGGATAAATAAGTTACTTTAATGCCTTTATTTATTAATTCGTCCAGTTTGGCAAGGAACCTGTAAAATCCTTTCGGTACAACCTGTTTGTACTCAATCCAGCAATCGAACAAATCCCCGATAATAATTAATTCTTTAGCGTCACTTTTTATTTCATCCATAAACATCAGCAGAATCGACTCCTGTTCTTTCGAACCGATATCGGATTTTATGCCCAGATGAACATCGGATATAAAATAATATATATCCCCCATTAATTATTTAATTTTAATCTTGACGCTGAATTTTTGTGTCCCGATTTTACAAATTCCCGATTCTGAATTACAATATCCGAATTTTACAGAACCTGTTATGGTGATTGTTGAACCGCTTTCTGCATCGTTGCCAACCGCAAAACTATATTTAACCTGTTTTGAATCGATATAATCGTCACCAGGGTATCCCTGCAGGCTTCCGCCTGTAACTCCGCTTAAGGTAACCTCGACCTGGGGCTCGGAAGGAATTTTAACGGTTTCTGCAGTCTTAAACTTAATTGTTAATACTCCGCTTTCGCCGGGATTGTATGATTTCTTATTTGTCTTTACAGAAATTTTTGGTACGGTTTGGGATTCAGCACTTGTGAATGCTAAAAAAGAAAGTGTAAATGCTAAAATTACACCGAATAATAATGATTTTTTCAACATAATTAATAATAAATTAATTTAAAGTTATCCTTCTAATATAATTATTTTATATTATTTAAATAATTCCAAAAAACAACTTAATTACTTACATTATACCCCCTAGAGGGTACATAATTTTAACTCTAAATAATTGTTTTTGTTCCGGTTTAATTGTAATTAAAAAAGGTGCTGTAAAATCTATAGCACCTTTAAATTTTTAACCATATAATTTTCAACTTCAATATCTCTTAATCATAAAATCCTTGTAATGACCATTGCTGAATTCTTCCCTGGATTCTATCATGGCATAAGCATTATGGTTGTGAATGCTTTCAAAATTTTCCGCCTCGACCGAAAACCAGATTATGTTTTTTTTCTTTTTTAGTTCAAGAACAATATTTCGTGCAAGGTCTTCCACGAAGACAGGATTTTCATATGCTCTTTCGGTAACGAATTTTTCATCTTCTCTTTTCAAAAGCGTGTAAAGTTCCGAACTCGAACTTTTTTCTACTATTGCAATCACATCTTCTATCCATACCATATCCGTAAACCTGAGTGCAACTTTTACTTCACCTCTTTGATTGTGCGCCCCGTAATCGGATAAGTTTTTCGAGCACGGGCAAAGTGTTGTAACAGGCACGACTACTGTCATTACAAAATCTTTTTTATCCTGATTCTTTATTGCGTGAAATTTCACTCTGTAATCCAGCAAAGACGTCTTCCCCGACACGGGAGCTTTCTTTTCCCTGAAATAGATGAACTCCATTTCGATGTGTGCGGCATTTGAATGAAGTTTCTTCTGCATTTCTTCGAGGATATTATATACGGAATCGATATGAATTTCTCTTTGCTTGTTCTGTAATATTTCCACGAAGCGGCTCATATGAGTTCCTTTAAAATGCATCGGTAAATCGACAGTCATCGAGATTGTGGCAATAGTATGCTGAATTTCTTTTTCCTTATCTTTTAAGGCAATTGGATATTTAAGGTTTTTTACACCTACTTTATTAATTGGGATTTCTCTTATATCAATCTGGCTTTGAGTATCGGGTAATGCTGTCTTTTTCTGCTTTTCTTTAGTAATAGTTTCTTCTTCTTCCATTTTCTTTACTGTTTAATTATTTATTCCTGCTCTATAATACATCTGAAAGGCAATGATTCGCAATTGATGTATATGCTGAACAGGTTTGGCTTATCTGCTAAAACAAAATTCCAAATAAAAAGTTTATCGGTCTCCGGAATGTTTGCGTTTTTAATTTCTTCGGGACTTACAAAAATAAATTTTCCTTCATTAAAAACTTCAGGTAGTTCTTCTTTATGATATTTGTATTCAAAACAAAAAATCATAATATCACCGATGTTCGGATATGCTTTTTCGGTAACGATTCCAAGCAGTTTCCAGTCAGAGGGGTGTGACTTAATATTACACTCTTCAAATGCTTCCCTGATTGCACAGCCAACGGGTGATTCGGCTTCCTCGATTTTAAGCTTACCGCCCGGGGGTGAAAGAAAGCCTTTGTTAGGCTCTTTCACTCTTTCAAGCAGTAAATAATCACCGTTGGAATTTTTAATATATAACAGGGTTGCAAATTTCACTTTTGTAGAAAAGTTATTAATTTGAGGGAGGGAAAATAACCGGAACAGGGATTGCGTTTAATCCCGAATTATTTTGCTTCCCTGTGCAATACGTGCTTTCTTGTAAACTTGCAGTATTTCATTACTTCAAGTCTTTCTTTCGTATTGTTTCTGTTCTTTTGCGATGTATAGACTGACTTACCTTTGTTCGGTCCATCCACACTTACGAGTTTTATGTTTATTCTCGCACCTTCTTTTTTTGCCATGTTATGCTGAATTATTTTTAATAATCATTAAATATACCAAATTTAATACAAAAAATTTATGTATTTTTTAATTCCCTTATTTTAAAATGAAAATTTGATTTAATTTTTATTATATTAAACTTTCTGATTTTTCAACAAAATATTCAATTAATTATTAAATACATAAATATCACATGCTTAAAAANNGGCGACAGGATACTTGTCAGGTTTCTTGCCGAGAACAGGCATTACTCTCCGTTCAGGCATATTATCGTTCAGTTTCACGTTAAGGCTCCCGAATTCGTGATGAGGCAGTGGTATAAACACGTGGTCGGAATTGAAACATCCTCCAGCTATCCTGCAAAAGACCACGCGTGGAATGAAATCAGCGGAAGGTATGTACCCGTGAATGATTTTTATAAACCTGCAAACTGGCGCAAGCAATCATTAAATAATAAGCAGGCATCCGAAGGAAGCATAGATGACCAGAAACAGGCTGAAGAGCTTTTCGATAATACTATGAAACAGATTATAGATTCGTATAATAAAATGCTCGAACTCGGAATTGCAAAAGAAGAGGCAAGAATAATTTTGCCGCTTAACCAATATACGGAAGTTTACTGGACTGCATCTTTTCAGGCAATTATGAATTTCATTGAGCTCCGTGATGACCCTCACGCGCAATTCGAAATAAGGGAATATGCACTTGCTATGAAAGATATGATGTTCGAACTTTTTCCCGAAACTACAAAAATCTGGCTGGATGTTTACGAGACAATGAAGACACTATCGGAACCGGGAAAGACGATAAAGTAATTAGTAAATAGTAATGAATAATTAATAATAAAGAGCGTGAAACGTGAATAGTCAATTTTCTATTCTACAGCTTTCTATTTTTCGTTTTCTATTTTCCGTTTTTATCTGACAAATATACTCTTCAGTACCTGTCCTGCTACATTCGGATTTTCCTTAAACCGGCGGATTGAATACTGGTACCATCTTTCGCCGAAGGGAACATAGATTCTCATTTTCTCTCCGCTTGATACAATTTTATCGCGAAGATTTTCTCTTACTCCAAGCAGCATCTGGAATTCATATTTGTCTTTTGATAAACCGAATTCGGAAATAATTTTTTTTGCTCCTTCAATTAAATAATCATCATGTGTTGCTATTCCGACGTATGCTTTCTTTTCGAACATCAACCTAAGAAGTTTTAAATAATTATCCCTTACCTCCTGCTTTCCTTTGTAGGCAATGGATTCCGGCTCTATGTAAATGCCTTTGCAAAGTCTGAAATTAGCTTTCTCTTCAGTCAGTCTTAAAACATCTTTTTCGCTCCTGCGCATGTAAGCCTGCAACACGAGCCCGACATTATCGAATTTTTTTCTTACTGCTTCGAATATTTTGATGGTTGCTTCTGTAACGGGAGAATCCTCCATATCAATTCTTACAAAGTTGTTATAAGATTTAGCACATTCAAGAATCTCTGTTACCAGACTAAGGCACAAATTAAAATCTATGTTAAGTCCCAGCATTGTTAATTTAACCGATAGATTAGAATTTACACCCGTCTTATTTATTTCATTTAATACCTCGATGGATTCAACTTTGGATTGGACTGCTTCATTTTTATCTTTAATGCTTTCTCCGAGAACATCCATTGTGGCAAGAATATTCTTCGAATTCAGAGATGTGACTTTTTCTATTGCTTCGGAAAGTTTATCGCCGGCAATATATCTGTTAGCAAAAACACGTATCAGTTTTTTTGGGAAAACCGGCATTACACCAACTAACAACTTATTTATTGGATTCATAGCATTTAAATTATTGAAAAATTATCACAAAATCAAATAAAATTTATTGTTAACAATTTCTTAACGATTCATTATCATTTACGAAACATTCATTGAAAATATTTGCAGAGTAAATATTAAATTAAAAAAATAAACATGAAAAAAATTATCACTTTGTTTTTACTCAGCATTTTGCTGTTCTCCTGCGGTAAAAAGGAAAATAATAAAGGTAATATGCAATTGAACGGTGCAGGTGCAACGTTTCCGTTCCCGATTTACTCGAAATGGTTCGATGAATATGCGAAGATTAACAAAGATGCAAAAATCAATTACCAGTCAATCGGCAGCGGCGGCGGAATAAAGCAGTTAACCGAAGGTACGGTTGATTTCGGTGCCTCCGATGCACCAATGAACGATGAAGAAACAAAAACAGCTGAAAGTAAAAATAACACAAAAATATTTCACTTCCCATCCGTACTCGGAGCAGTTGTTCTTACCTATAATCTTCCCGGAGTTGATAAACCTTTGAATTTATCGGGTGAAATAGTCTCGGAAATTTATCTCGGGAAAATAAAGAAATGGAATGACACTAAAATTGCAAAAGAAAATGAAGGGGTAAAACTTCCCGATAAAGATATTTCCGTTGTTTACAGAACTGATGGCAGCGGTACAACATATATTTTCACCGATTATCTTTCTAATGTAAATGCCGACTGGAAAAAAGATGTCGGGACTTCGAAGACTGTAAAATTCCCCGTCGGTCAGGGCGGTAAAGGAAATGAAGGTGTTACAGGAGTAATAAAACAGCTCGAATATTCTATCGGATATGTAGAACTGATTTATGCTCTTCAAAACAGTCTGAAATACGCAAATATAAAAAATGCTGAAGGTGAATACATCACTCCAACTTTAGAATCAGTTACAAAAGCAGGTGAAGTTATGTTACCCCAAATGCCCGAAAGTCTTACTATGTCTATCATTAATGCAAAAGGAAAAGGTGCTTACCCGATTGCAAGCTACACTTATTTATTGATATATGAAAAAAACAAAGATTCCGATAAAGGTAAATTGATAAAGTCTTTCCTTCAATGGGCTTTGACAGACGGTCAGAAATTTGCAAAAGACCTCGGTTATGCACCGCTGCCTGCGGATGTAAGTAAAAAAGCACTGGAAAAAATTTCACAATTAAACTAAGTAAATACCCTTTATAAAAATTAAAATATTAAACATGAAAAAACTTTTATTATTATTTCTCGTATTGTTTATCAGTACTGCTTTATTTGCACAGAACAAACCTGAATTTAAACAGGAAGTTAAAATCGGCGGACTTGTATTTACAGGCTGGACATTCAATATGGACAATGCTGATTTACCGGGAACACTTAATCTGGACTCAACCATAGCTGATCCTGTTTATGGTTCTGCTCCAAAGAAAAATCAATTTGAAACAAGTAGAAACAGCTTTTATATAGACAGAGCATATATAAACATCAAAGCTTCATTGACCCCGCAAATCACAGCAAGATTAACACCTGATGTTTATTCTGCAACAGATGGTTCCGGAAAAACACAATATTTCACACAAATGAAATATGCAAATTTTGAATATATGCCGGTAAATTCGGATAACGGAATGAGCCTTTCCTTCAGTTTCGGTCTTATTCCAAATAAATGGATTGAAGGTATTGAAAAATATTATGGTTATAGAGGCATTGCAAAAACATTCACGGATTTTGCATGGACAACTAATACTACATTATCAAAAAACTCTGTTACAGGAAAACCATACTCAGTAAGTTCTTCAACAAATTCATATTTCTCGAGTGCCGATTTGGGAATGACCACCAAGTTTTCTTTTCCTCAAAAATATGCCGACCTGTATGTAAGTATTTTAAATGGTAACGGATTCAGATACGAAGGTGCTGATAACAGGTTNNGGTGAATTTGGAACAGTAAACGGTTCTGCCTATTCATCTACGTTCGGACAGCATATTGCGAGTAACAGGTTTGGCGGAATGATTAATTTCAAATATAATTTCGAAAAAGCCGGTTCAGTAAAAGTAGGTGGTGAATACAGTTTGCAATCGAATACCGTTCCGGAATCAGTAGCAGGTGGAGTTATAGATTCAACAGTCAATGCCGGTGGTTTATCCGGTTGGTTAGAATTCGTTCCTCCGGTCGAATCTTTAGGTGATAAATTATCTCTTATTTTCAGATATGATATGTTTAATCCGAATACTACAGCAGGTACTTCAGCCGTAACCGATCCTTCATATTTTCAAAATAACGGGAAACAGACATTTATGTTAATCGGTTTAATGTTTAAACCTGCTAATATTTTAACATTGGGTTTGAGTTATCAAATGACCGGCTATAGCCAAAATTATGTCGTTAAATATGACGGCACTACAACAAGCAGTATAAACAGACTTTATTTTAATACGATACTTGATTTTTAATTAATAAGGCAACGAGCAGACTTTCTTCCTTTCATTGAAGCCCCTTTTACGAGTAAGGGGCTTTTTAATTCTAAATGTTAAATGTTAAATGTTAAATTAAAAAACATTCACATCAATAGATTATATTTTTAGTTCTGCTCTTTTAAATATATGATAGATTCAAATACAAATGAAAAAATAGCGGTTAATACAATTATTATATCCGATATACATCTCGGCTCAGAAGTCGCTCGTCCACAGGCTGTAAGGGATATGCTTAAGATTTATAATTTTAAAAGATTAATATTGCTCGGTGATATTTTTGATGATTTGAATTTCACACGGCTTAATAAAGAGCATTGGGGACTTCTGTCGGATGTAAGAAAATTTTCAAACCCGAAGCAAAAGAAAAAAGTAATCTGGGTAGAAGGCAATCATGATGAAGGATTAATTGAAATCATGTCGCATCTAATAGGTATTGATGTTTTAAGAGAATACATCTGGCGGATAAACGGGAAAAAATTTTTAGCTATTCACGGGCATCAGTTTGACAGGTTTTTAAATGAAAATGTTGTTATCAGCAAAATTGCATCTTACATTTATGATAAAATTCAAAAATTTGGTAAAGACAAACAAACATTTGCAAGATATGTTAAAGCAAAAAGTAAAGGATGGTTGAAGTTAGCCGGAAAAATTGCGGTCAGAGCATCTGACTACGGAAAACAAAAAAAAGTTGACGTTGTAATATGCGGTCATACTCATCTTGCGACGGAACAAAAATTTCAAGAAAAAAACATCACCTATTATAATTCCGGATGCTGGACGGATTTACCATCGTCTTATCTGATTATATATGATGATGGCAGTTTAGAAATAAAATATTTTTAAATAAAATTAAAATATTATGTATAGATATCTTGAGGAAGAGTTAGACCAGCTTAGAACACAGGTAATAAAAATGGGTAGCCTCGTAGAAGAACAGGTTGATTTTGCAATGAGAAGTTTATTTGAAGGAAATATGACGCTTGTAAAAATAGTAATGGAAAGGGATGAAAAAGTTGATAAATACGATATTATTATTGATAAACATTGCCAGAAGATATTTGCTCTTACGCAACCGGTTGCTGTTGATTTAAGATTGATAATGTCTGCACTTAAAATTAACAATGACCTCGAAAGGATAGGTGACATTGCTGTAAATATTGCAGAAAGGGTAGAACCGCTTAAAGACCATCTCGATATGCTGAAAAAATTAAAAGTAGACGAAATGGCGTCTAAAATTAAAATTATGGTTAAGAAAACTATTGACAGCTTTGTTAACAATGATAATGCGCTGGCATTTGACGTGATAAAATATGATGATTTAATAGATGAGTATGAAAGAAAAATATTTTTACAACTGATAGAAGTGATGAAGAAAGATACAAATATGATAAGACCCTGCTCACACGCAATATCACTTCTCAGGCATCTGGAGAGGCTTGCAGACCACTCAACCAATATAGCAGAAGAAGTGATTTTTCTAATTGAGTCGAAAATAATTAAACACAGGAATAGAATGGAAGAATAATTTAACTTGTAAATTTTTATAAAATTTGTAAAATAAGTTTAAATTATTAAACTTGAATATATTTTAAATATAAATTAAGTTTTATCTGATGTCTAAAATGCACGGTATATGAAAAAAAACAGATTTTTATATACAACTATTTTTGTAATAGTAATCTTAATCTTAATATTATCTTATACTATTATCAAAATAGTAACCCCCAAAAAAGAATTTCCAAAACTTATTATTGGTATAGTTGTTGACCAGATGTCTTACGATTTCATTCCGCGATACTGGAACAAATATTCTCCTGATGGTTTTAAAAGATTAATTTCAAACGGATATTTTTGTAAAAATGCAAATTTTATACATTTCCCTACATATACTGCTCCGGGTCATTCCTGCATTTATACGGGGTCCGTCCCGGCTATAAATGGAATAGTGGGAAACGATTGGCTGGAAAAAAATTCAACTCAACTTCATTACTGCTCTGATGATACTTCTTATAGTACAGTCGGCAGTTTTTCTAACGAAGGGAAAATGTCACCTAAATATTTAATCACTTCAACAGTTACAGATGAGTTGAGAAAATCGAATAATCTCAAATCCAAAGTTATCGGGATAGCTTTAAAAGACAGGGGAGCAATATTTCCGGCAGGGCATAACCCTTCGGCTGCATACTGGTATGATGAAGAAAGTAAAAAATGGATAACGAGTACGTATTATATGCAGAACCTTCCCGGCTGGGTTGAAAAATTTGATGAACAAAATTTGCCTGATACATATTTAAGTGAACCGTGGAATACTCTTCTTCCAATCGAACAATACACTGAAAGCCTTGAAGACAACAATAAATTTGAAGATACATTTCACGGAGAAACAAATCCGGTTTTTCCTCATAATCTTCCCGAATTGAAATACAAAAATGTTCATCTATTCAGAGATACTCCTTTCGGAAATACATTTACAAAAGATTTCGCAATCGAGACGATTAAAAATGAAAATCTCGGCAAGAATGAAACTCCGGATTTTCTTTGCATTAGTTTTTCTTCAACAGATTATGTCGGTCATAAATTCGGACCCAATTCAATTGAAGTGGAAGATACATATTTAAGGCTCGATTACGATATTGCCGATTTGCTCGCTTACATAGATAATAATATCGGAATGCAGAATGTTTTGATTTTTCTGACTGCCGACCATGGTATTTGCGGCAATCCCGAATATCTTAAAAGTTTAAATTATAATTCCGGTACATTTTTTCATAACGTAGTTTTAGATTCTGTCAATAATTATTTATACAGAACTTATAATATAAAAAAACTCGCTTTATATTTTATTAATCAGCAGGTTTACCTTGACCGTAAATTAATAAATGATAGCGAAAAAGATTTAAATGAAGTTGCGAAAAATGTTTCCGTATATATAAAGAATAATATCGAGGGTGTTAAAAATGTTTATACATCCTCTGAACTGGAATCTGATTTTTCATTTGATTATTATTTCAGATTTTTTAAAAACGGATTCTTAGAAAACAGATGTGGTGAGGTATTCGTAAATTTTCAACCGTACTGGATAGAAGACCGCACAACAGGCGCGGAGCACGGCAGTCCGTATTATTATGACACGCATGTTCCTTTAATCTTCTACGGCTGGAATATTAAAAAAGGCGAAACTTCCGAACTGATAAATATGACCGATGTTGCCCCAACCATTTCAGCGATATTGGGCATCAGCTTTCCTTCAGGATGTATTGGAAGACCGATAAAAGAAGTTGCTGAAAAATAAAAATTATATTATTTGTTATTTTTTCACTTACATCTCTTAATAATTACTTAATTCAGCGATAACATTAACGTAACAGCCTGTATGTATATTTGTATATGTTGTTTAATAAATGGTGAATTAAATTTATCCGGAATTTAATTAAAGTAATCCCTCACTCAGCCCGGCGGATGATTTTAATTTAGTGATTTTTCTTTGTTCATACTCCGCCGGGATATTTATTAAATTTTAAAAATATTATGAAAATATCGAAATCAACTGTCAGGGGATTGTTATATTCTGCAATAAAAAAAACGGCAGAAAAACTGGATATTGAAATGATTGAATTAAAAACATCAGATGAATTATTGGCTGACATAAAGCATAAAGATGAAGAAACGTACGGCTTACTGAAAGACTTTATTAAGACATTTAAATTGGCGAATAAAAAAGATACCGAAAAAAAGAAAGCAAATTTAGAATCAGCGCGAATTGCATTGATGTCGAAATTAGATAAACTTTCTAATTAATTTATTGGAAAAAATATTTTTCAAATTTATTTTATTTCACAACCACGTTTACCATTCTGTTTTTTACTACGATTATTTTTACGATGTCTTTTCCGAGGATGTGGCGTTTGATGCTTTCATCGTCGAGGGCGATTTGTTCGAGGTCTTTATCGTTCGTGTCGAAATCAACTTCTTTTTTAGAACGCACTTTTCCGTTTACGGAAAGGGCAATCGTTACCATATCCGATTTTGCCAGAGCTTCATCATACTCAAGCCACGGCTGATTTTGAATTGAGCCTTTGTTCCCGAGCAGTTCCCAGAGTTCTTCGCAAATGTGAGGAGTGAACGGAGATAAAAGAATCAGGAATTTTTCAATTACTTCTTTGCTGACTTTTTCTATTTTATAAAGTTCATTTATAAAAATCATCATTTGTGCAATCGAAGTATTGAACTTCATATCACCGTCTTCGATGTCGTTCGTAATTTTCTTTATTGTTTTATGAAGCAATTTATTTTCTGCTTCGGTCGGAGGATTATTTGTAATCGTTTCTTTTATTTCACCCGTCATATCATTTATCACAAGACGCCAGACGCGGTTCAGGAATCTATTCATTCCNNCGTGTGCTCCATGGTTTCATTTCTTCCAGCGGTCCCATAAACATTTCAAACAGCCTCATCGAATCAGCGCCGAACTCTGTTATTATATAATCGGGGTTAATAACATTTCCTCTCGACTTGCTCATCTTCACGCCGTCTTCACCGAGAATCATTCCCTGGTTAAATAATTTCTGGAATGGTTCGTTTGAAGAAACATAACCTAAATCAAATAAAACTTTTTGCCAGAATCGTGCATAAAGTAAATGCAAAACCGCATGCTCTGCACCGCCGACATACATATCCACAGGCATCCAGTATTCATCTTTTTCTTTATCGCAAAATATTTCATCATTAAAAGGGTCTATATATCTTAAGTAATACCAGCAGGAGCCTGCCCANNCCAATCCGTAATTGTTGCGAGAGGCGATTCGCCCGTCCCAGCAGGTTTATATGAATCTACTTTTGGTAAAGTTAAAGGAAGTTCGCTTTCATCGAGAGCTTTAACCGTTCCATCTTCCAGATATAATATCGGGAAAGGCTCACCCCAATAACGCTGACGTGAGAATAACCAATCTCTTAATTTAAAATTAATATTTCTCTTGCCTAAATTATTTTCTTCAAGCCAGAGCATCATTTTTTCTTTTGCTTCNNTTAGTCGGCATACCATTCAGGAAACCTGAATTGATACTGTAGCCATAATCACTGAAGCATTCTTTTCCGTTAATTATATTATCGAGATAATCGTTTAATTCTTTTCCGTGTTCTGTATTTATATTTTGTAATCCTCTGCCCGAAAGAATAATTTCAGGACCTTTGTCGGATTTAATTTTTTTAAATGCATAATCTTTAAGTCTTTCGGGAACAACAACAGGTACTATATCGAGTTTAAATTTTAATGCGAATTCCATATCACGCTGGTCGTGACCGGGAACGCTCATTATTGCGCCAGTGCCGTAACTTGTGAGAACATAATCAGAAATTAAAACAGGAATTTCTTTTTGGTTTACAGGATTGATTGCATAAGCTCCCGTGAATTCACCCGTTTTATCTTTTACAAGTTCAATCCTTTCGAGTTCGGATTTCTTTGTAGCATCTTCGATATATTTTTGAACTTTATCTTTATATTTATCTGTTGTGATTTCATTAACCAATTTATGTTCGGGCGCTAATACCATATAAGTCGCACCGA
>PMIW01000012.1:0-133 GCA_003158365.1 Ignavibacteriota bacterium
AAAGGACGACGTTCACAGAATGGCCGAGGCGAATAAGGCTTTTGCACATTTTAAATGGTAATTAAATATATTTTTTAATAATATAAGCAGTTCTTTGACACTGCAAAACTTTTAAAATACCCCGGTCTCAAAA
>PMIW01000012.1:214-3642 GCA_003158365.1 Ignavibacteriota bacterium
GATGGAACAGGAAAAAGAAAGAGGTATTACTATTACTTCTGCGGCAACAACTTGCCTTTGGGATGAACACCAGATAAATATTATTGATACTCCCGGACACGTTGATTTTACAGCCGAAGTCGAACGCTCTTTAAGAGTTCTCGACGGAGCTATTGCGCTGTTCTGCGCTGTAGGCGGAGTTGAACCACAGTCGGAAACAGTATGGAGACAGGCGGATAAATATAACGTACCGAGACTTGCATTCGTAAACAAAATGGACAGGATTGGAGCGGATTTTTTCCAGGCTGTGCAGATGATGAAAGACAGGCTGAAAGCAAATGCAGTTCCCATACATTTGCCCGTTGGTCAGGGAGATATGTTTAAGGGAATAATCGATTTGATTACAATGAAAGCAAGAATGTTTAATGAAGATACACTGGGTGCGACTTTTGAAGATATAGATATTCCTGCATCTTTCAGGAAACAGGCGAATGAATACAGGCAGAAACTTCTCGAAGCTGTTTCAGATGTAAATGATACATTACTGGTAAAATTTCTCGAAGGAAAAGAAATATCCGTAAAAGAAATTACGGATGTTTTAAGAGAAGCAACTATTCAGGTGAAAATTATTCCCGTGCTTTGCGGCTCATCTTTTAAAAATAAAGGAATACAGAATCTGCTGGATAAAGTTGTCGAGCTTCTTCCCTCGCCTCTCGATGCAGGTGAAGTCGAAGGACATCATCTTTATACTGACGACCATATTAAGAGAAAAGTATCCGATGATGAAAAATTTACTGCTCTTGCTTTTAAGATTATGACCGACCCGTACGTGGGTAAATTGTGTTTCTTCAGGGTATATGCAGGTAAAGCACTGGCAGGAAGTTATATTTATAATTCCATTACGGGAAAAAAGGAAAGACTCGGAAGAATATTGCAGATGCACGCAAATCACAGGGAAGATGTGAAAGAAGTTTATTGCGGNNGCCCGATAATTATGGAAAAGATTATTTTTCCCGAACCTGTTATACAGATTGCAATCGAGCCTAAGACAAAGGCAGACCAGGACAGGCTTGGTGAGTCGCTGGCAAAATTATCAGATGAAGACCCGACATTCAGAGTCAATACAGATGATGAAACGGGGCAGACTTTAATATCGGGAATGGGAGAGCTTCACCTCGAGATTATTGTCGACAGGTTAAAAAGAGAATTTAAAGTAGATGCAAATATTGGTAAGCCTCAGGTAGCATATAAAGAGACGATTAAGAAAAAAGTTGAAATGGAAGGCAAGTTCATCAGGCAGTCAGGCGGTAAAGGTCAGTTCGGACATGTCTGGATTGAAGTTGAACCGAATGAAAAGGGAAAAGGTTATGTATTTGAGAACGCGGTTGTCGGAGGTGTAATTCCAAGAGAATATATTCCGGCAGTTTCACAGGGAATTCAGGAAGCAATGAAAAACGGAGTGCTTGCGGGATACCCGGTAGAAGATATCAAAGTAAAACTGTTCGATGGTTCATATCACGATGTAGATTCCTCAGAAATGGCTTTCAAGATAGCAGGTTCAATTGCATTTAAAGATGCTGCAAGAAAAGCTAATCCGATATTGCTCGAACCGATAATGGAAGTGGAAGTCGTGACTCCTGAAGAGTATATGGGTGATGTGATGGGTGATTTGAGTTCAAGAAGGGGAAGAATAGAAGGAATGTCACAAAGAAGCGATGCGCAGGTGATAAAAGCACTGGTGCCTTTATCAGAGATGTTCGGATATGCAACAATATTAAGGTCAATGACACAGGGACGTGCAATATTCACGATGCAGTTTACACGTTACGATGAAACTCCGAAAAATATTGCAGAGCAGATTATAGAAAAAGTAAAAGGAAAACAGAAATAATAAGTTTGGGTCAGTTCTTTGAAATAGGATAGAAGATCTCGTCAATCAGACACAAAAGGTGCTCTATAAAACCTTGAAAATGTCTTACTGAGTAAATTCGAAGTAAAACTTCGAAACACTCAGTGGGATAAATCAATTCAGGGTTATCCGATAGCTGGGTCAGTAGCTCAGTTGGTTAGAGCGCGTGCCTTATAAGCACGAGGTGGGAGGTTCAATTCCTCCCTGACCCACTACAATAGAAATTTTTAAATTAATATTTAAATAAAACCTAATAAGGAGAAATAAATAAAATGGCAAAAGAAGAACTGGTTCTTTCGAAACCGCACGTAAACATCGGAACGATCGGACACGTTGACCATGGTAAGACCACATTGACTGCAGCTATTACAATGGTTCTTTCAAGAAAAGGCCAAGCCAAAGTAAAGAAATTCGATGAAATTGATAAGGCACCCGAAGAAAAAGCAAGAGGTATCACGATTGCAACAGCACACGTGGAATATGAAACAGAAAAAAGACACTATGCTCACGTCGATTGTCCGGGACACGCAGATTATATTAAAAACATGATAACTGGTGCAGCCCAGATGGATGGCGCTATTCTCGTCGTAGCAGCGACAGATGGTCCTATGCCGCAAACAAGAGAACATATCATTTTAGCACGTCAGGTTGGTGTGCCGAAAATAGTTGTGTATTTGAATAAAGTCGATGCCGCTGACCCTGAATTACTCGAACTCGTTGAAGAAGAACTCAGAGACCTTTTGAAAAAAGAACAATTCCCCGGTGACGAAATTCCTATCATCAGAGGAAGTGCATTAAAGGCCATGGAAGCCGGTCTTGACGAAAAAGTCGGACTCGATGACCCGCGTTTCAAAAGTATTTTCGAATTGATGGATGCAGTAGATTCATATATTCCCGAACCTGCAAGAGATATAGATAAACCGTTCTTGATGTCGGTTGAAGACGTATTCTCTATTACAGGACGCGGAACAGTTGCTACAGGCAGAGTCGAAAGAGGAAAAGTTAAAGTAGGCGAAGAAATAGAAATAGTAGGACTCGGTGCTCATAAAAAATCAGTCGTAACAGGAACAGAAATGTTCAATAAACTCGTTAAAGAAGCTCTTGCAGGATTCAACTGCGGTATTCTTTTAAGAGGCGTCGATAAAAAAGAAATCGAAAGAGGAATGGTGCTTGCAAAACCGGGTTCGATAACCCCGCATAAAAAATTCGAAGCTCAGGTGTACGTTCTGTCGAAAGAAGAAGGCGGAAGACATACACCGTTCAGCACGAATTACAGACCTCAGTTCTATTTCAGAACCACTGACGTTACAGGCGTTGTGTACCTGCCTGAATCAGTCCAGATGGTTATGCCCGGCGATAACATCGACGGCCTGAGAATTGAATTAATTGATACAATCGCCATGGAAGAAGGCCTGAAGTTCGCTATCCGTGAAGGCGGAAGAACTGTAGGCTCAGGCGTTGTTACAAAAATTATTGAATAATATTTGTTTTATAAAGTTATAAAGTCTGACTTTATAACTTTATAAACTTTAAAAACTTT
>PMIW01000233.1 GCA_003158365.1 Ignavibacteriota bacterium
GAAGTGCTTTATACGAGACTGGACGGGAAAAAGGTCAAAATTAATTTCACGAATATTTTTTTTATGAAAGAAGATTTAATAAAGGACTATTTGATTTATATTGACAACACCCCTCTTTTTTCTTAATTGATTATCAGTCTTTTTTTTCATGCACAAAAAATAAAAAATTGGGGAGTTTATGGCTCCCCAGATAAATTAATCTCAAAATATTTCAATGTGATTTTGGAAACTTATTTTACAAGCATCATTTTTTTANNCCCGAGACCCCAGACCCAGTCTTTTCACCCGCAACCCGAAACCCGATTGTAGTAACCGGATTGAACGGATTCGGATAGTTCTGACTAAGAGAATATTTGTCCGGTGTTTCAGTTTTATTATTATTTATTCTTGTTGTTAAATTATATCCGTCCCAATACAATTTATAAGGGGAAGGACCACCAACCCAGAGTGCTCCCATATCGCCGGCTGAATTATAATATTCAATTATAGAAGGAATAAACAGTCTGCTTGACCAGAATGGCCAGTGCTGACTAATCTGAACCGGCGTACCATAAGTTGTTGGTGTGGTTAAATTTATATATGTATAATAAAGTCTGTCAGATGAATTAGATGGTGTACCGGTCAGACTATCTGAATAATAGATTAAATCAACACCTCCAGTTCCCATAGTAAAGTATGTAGCATCGAACCAGTATTCATCGCGTGAAGGAAGAGAGCCAATAGTAAACGGAGATCCAAAAGTTACACCATTGTCATTGCTTTGAATACAATTCAAATCGATACTTCCTGTTGTACCCGTAGTATAGAAGAGCCATTCTTTTCCGGCGAAGAGCACGGGTAAAAACTGGTCTTTAAAAGTACCTGCTGCAATCGGGGTCGTAAATCCCAATGAAGCAATAGTTCCCGGAGAAGATTCCCTGTATTTAAAATTTACGATTGCAGAGGATCCCGTATCCGCAGTGAGAGCATTATAATAATTTAATATTAAGGTGTCACCGGTTCCGGACATAGCAAGCCTTGGGATTGCACCTGTACTTGTTACAGTCCCGGTAGACCACGTAAATCCTCCATCGGCAGAACCCCTTCTATATATAGTGTTACTATTATTTACATCAACGAAAAAGTAAAGACTATGTGTTGATGAAGCCACAACATCCCAATCTCTGATATTTGTATATTCGGCGTACTGATGGAAGGAATTGTTAACAATATTCCATATATAAACAGAAGTACCATACTGGAAGAAACAATAAATTGAATCCGAACCGGCGTTTACCATTTTTGTTTTGGGAAGTTCTGCAGCCGGAGTGACACCACTATAAATAGCCCAACTTACACCATTATTGGTAGAGCGAACAATGGAAATACAATGACTAGCCTGTAAATTTGTATCCGGAACAGCGACGTAAATAGTGCTGTTGCTTGTTCTGAAAACTCCCGAAGGTCTGCCGAACGGCTGTGTTGAAGAAACGATTAAATCTCCGTTTGACCAGTCAGAATTGGTGATACTTAAAGGAATTGGCGGGTCACAGACTTGAACGGATAGTGTTTGAGCAATACTACCAGAAATTGTAGTGAGAAAAATAAAGAGAAAAAATAGAATTTCTTTCATAATTACCTCCCATATTTTTATTTGAAGAGAATTATTAATTTAGCTAATAACGCAAATACAAAAATAAAATTTTCAAATATTTAATAATTTAACTCAGCTGTTATTTTCAATACTTAATATTAAAAATCGAAAGCCGATACTCTGCTGATATTTACATTAATAATAGATAAATGTAAAAAGTATATTTGTTGTGCTGCCGGATTTGAAAATCGCCAGAAAGATATATTTGTAAATATATTTACAAATAAGGAGAGGCGTAAGAATGGTTTAAAATTCATAATGCAGCCGATTTAATTTAAAAATGATTTAAATACAATCTAATTTCTTTATAATCTTGTTATAAAACTACATTTATGACTAAAATATAATTTAGAAATTATTAAAATAATAAGCAATATATATTAATTCCTAAAATATTAATTTGAAAGTTTAATCTTTACCAGCTTTTTTATATCGGAAAGGCATTTACTTTTTCTGACCTCAATCCTGAATCCCCTGCCCTCTGCATAAACTTTTGCACTGCTGATTATTTTTTTTATTTCGTCCGAAATGCCAGATTCCAGGGCTTGTTTTGCGGCTTTTTCGCCGAATACGAACGACACTAAAAAAAATTTATCGCGGGGTGCCATGTAAATAATTACACGTTTTTTATCGCTCAGCCTGAATCCCCATCCGTAATTTTTACCGCCAAATTTCCATTCTTCTTTCGCAGCGGGATATTCTTTGCATACAAATGCTTTCAAATCTTTCCATAACTTATAATTAATGCCGAGTGCATCGGCCAGATCATTCTCAACAGGAGTTTTTAAATTATCGGTAAATATACTTAGCGGCATAGAATAATTTTTTATTAAATTTAATTTACATTATATAGATATTTAAAAATAAGATATTTATAACTTATTTTCCATTTAAAAGAAATTTATATGGGAATATAACAGTTTAATTATAATGAATTTTAATTACTGAAATGAAATTACCGGATAACAAATTACTAATCCTGGTTATACTTGCTTTATTAGCAGGTTTAATAATCGGATGGATTGATACA
>PMIW01000173.1:0-7653 GCA_003158365.1 Ignavibacteriota bacterium
CCTGACCTTTGAAATAATTAAATGCTGCTTTTGTATCATCCTGTACAGGGATATCGAGGAAGTAGCTTCTCGCATAGAAATAACTGATTTGAATTTGAGAAAGATGGTTATCGGACATTTTTATTTTGCCTTCACTTTCAAGTTCAAGCAAATATTTATAATCCTGCACGAGCATATAATCCATATATCCGACTGCTTTTGTAACCATATCCAGCGTTCTGTAATCATCGCGTATGCTTTTTATTCCGAGGTGGTCGAGATGTCCGAATCCTTCGATGATATACTGAGTGATATACCTGTCTTCGGGCATTCCGTCGAACCAGGGCCATCCGCCGTTTGAATACTGCATCTTGGAGAGCTTGTTGACTGCCTTATCGAGTTCACGCGACATCCTGTTTATTTCGAACAGAACACCGACTCTTCTTTTTCTTTCGCCTTCATCCTTCGATTCATTTACCCACGGAGTTTCTTCGAGCATTACCGCTTTCAGCTCTTCGTTTTTATCGAGATTGGAGAGGAGTGCATTCGGCTGATATTTAGCCCAGGTATCGAATACCTGTTTTATTTTCGGATTCGAATTTGCAATATGGGTTGCAATGCTGTTTGCATAGAATCTTGCAAATGTCTGCTCGGCGCATTCCCACGGATACTCCATAATGTATGGCAAAGCCTGCACGGCATACCACGCAGGATTGGATGTGAATTCTAAAGTAAGTTTATAATTTGTTAATGTTGTCGATTTATTATTCGCAAGTTTATCGAGCGTAAAGTTTTTTGTCTGGTTAGAGCGTATCGGCAACGGCATAGTTTCTGTAACCAGCATTCTGTTAGTAAGCACAGGCAGGGTATTCTCTTCACCGTCTGAGAAGTTATCGGATTTGGCGACTATTCTGTAAGTTACCGCATCGATGCCGAACGGAATCTCGAAAGTCCAGTTGACAGATGTACTCTGACCCTGTTTTGTTTCGAACGTTACAACTTTTTCTTTATTGCCGAACCAGTCATCTACGGGTTTCATCGTGAATGCATCGAAGAGTTCGAGCTGCGCGCTTCCCGATAAATCTTTCTCTGCCATATTAGTAATTTTTGCGCTGAAAGTAATCTTATCGCTTTCCCTGAAGAAGCGGGGAGCGTTGGGAATTATCATCAAATCTTTTTGCGTAACGAGTTCATTCTGCACAAATCCGATTTTCAAATCTTTTGTATGCGCCATTCCGAGCATTTTCCATTTTGTAAGTGCTTCAGGAATCTGGAATTTAATTATTATCTCGCCGTTTTCATCGGTTCTCAGTTCAGGATAGAAGAAAGCTGTTTCGTTGAAATTTTTTCTTGCTGTTACGCCGGTAATTTCACCTGGCTTTTGAGTACCTCTGGTGTCATCGCCTTTTGATTTTTTATCAGCAACTTTTTCATCAACCTTTCCTATTTCCTGACTTTCATCTTTTTTCATTGCATCTTTTTTATTAGTCTCTTTGGATACTATTCTTTCTGATTCTTCAGTTACCATACCATCGAGATTTCTGTTTGACCTTAATGATGGTTCATTTCCGGTCATAACAGAAACCGGAGCCTGTTCATAATCCATAATGCCGTATCCGCCGTAATAGGATGAAATATTCGGAAGTCCGAACCAGTTCAGGTAATCATAATAATAATAAACCCCATAGTATACCTGGTACCAGTCTTTCTGGTAGAGATACCCGTCCGATGCAGTGAAATTATCATTTGCACCCCAGTACAATTTTCCCGGATTCGGATAATAAAGACTTAAAGCCCAGTTATTTTGTTTGAAAGCATCGAGAGAAGCATCGTATAAAGCGGCAACCATTTCCGCAGCGACTTTATCACCGAATTTACCTTTTATTTTAAGTCGCCACTCTTCGTTATCGCCCGCCTGAAGTTTATTGCGGAAGGTTTCGAAAGTAATATCGAGCATTTTATTCGTAAAGGGGACTTCGATATTTTCCTGATTTACATAGCTGCGGTTATTTACCACATAAACATAATGTACAATTATATTTCCACGGTATTCTTCTTTTAACGGAATGGTGAAATATCTTTGTTCGTTGTTTATTTTTACAAATTGTTTTTCCAAAATCTTTCCGTCCTGTTCGATTTCATACAGAACTTTTGTATTTGCGCTGCTGCCTGCTATGAATGATGCATATTCGCCGGGCTCACCTTTTCCTTTTATAACGGTGAATAGATTATAGTTCGGATAGGGGAGAGTTTTTTCACCTGTGCTGTATGCAGTGAAATAGAATTGTTCCTTTACTTCTTCTCCGTATTTATCTTTCGAAATCATTTCGGCAACATACATTCCCTGGCTCCATTTATCCAATTCTACTATATGCAGAATTGAATCCAGAGAAGTATTAAACGGATAGTCATTAACTTTAAATTCCCGTTCCCATTTGAAAGAATTATTTTCGTCGCCATAAGCATCGTTCGGGAAAAGTTTCGCATATTCTTCTTTTGAATAAATATACTTATCAGGTTTTGTCCAATAAGATGCATTGAGAGGTTTTGAAGGGCTCCTCAGTTTATAAATCGAAATTGTTCCTTCTGCGGGTTCGGATTCCCCGTTTAGATTCGTAGTTTTTATTTTGAAATCTGATTTATCATTTTTATCCACGCTTGAAGGAATATCTACACTGATTAAAAGGGCGTTGTATCCAACCGATACAGATTTATTTCCGCTTCGGGTTTCTCCGTTCAAATCAACAACATCTGCATTTACGCTGTAAGTAAAATATGGTTTCGAATCTTTCGGAACACTTTTATCGGGAATTGCATTAAAATTTATTTCAAATTCACCTTTATCATTAGTGGTTGTAGTGCCGTTTAAAATCTCGACTTCAGGAGAAGCGGGATAATATCCGTACCAGTAATACCACCAGTAGGGGAATACTGCTTTTCTTACGACCCTGTATTTAACCTGTGCATTATCTACATTAGCGCCTGAATATGATTTTGCATTACCTTTCATATTAATTGCATCGCCAAGCCTGTAGCTTCCTTTTACCTCGTCGAATTTAACTTCGAATTTCGGGCGTTTGTAATCTTCGACCTGTACAACGATTGAGCCAAGATTTTCGGCAATAATGCTCATCTGACCGTTCAGAACACCTGTAGGTGCAATGAATGAACCGTTAAATGTGCCGTATTCATTGCTAGTTACGTTTGTGCTTGCTACATCTTTATAATTTGCATCTTTGAATGTAACCTTAACATCAAGACCCGGTAAAATTTTATTATCTTTCCCTTTTGTTTCAAGGACAATTCCTTTATAATAAACGGTCTGACCGGGTCTGTATATTGCGCGGTCAGTAAAGAAATATACGTGATTATAAGACTGCGCTTCGTATTCGTCGTAATTGTTATTATACTGGTAAAAAAGTCCGTTCAGATAATATGTACTTAAAAAATCTTTACCGTTTAAAGCAGAGTTCAGAAAATCATTGTCTTTTTCAAATTCCAGATAGTATGAAATATATTCTTTAGGTGCTTTGATTGCAAAATATCCGTCATTATTTGTTGTGAATTTACCGGATTTGTTATATTCGTATTTATATGAATTCTGGTCATATTGCTGAATGAACATTGTGACATCTAAATTACTTATCGGTTCGCCGGATAACCTGTTAAATACATAAAACTCCATAGTTCCGTTCGGCATAGCTCTGTTTATAAAACTGATATTTGAAACGGTTGTAAAACAATAGCCGACTGCATTTTTATCATAGCTTAGATTTTCGTTTGTACCCGAAAGAATAATGTATTCACCGAATTCACGCGGAGATATTTTCACTTCGGTGCTATGCTGCTGGTAATCGTTATCGTTTGGAAGATTTATTGAAAATTTTTCTGCGGGTGTTATATCCCTGTAATATTCAATTAATTTCTCGTTAAGTTTATCTGTCGAGTATCCGTAATTATAATCCAGTTTGGACAGGATATTCTGAATATCTTTTTGCGAGGTTTTTATTACCCTGAAATACAGGGTGCTGACATTTTTATATGTGACAAGACACTTGAACGGTTTGTTTGGTACATTTATATTTTCAATTTCAAGAGCAAGATTTTTCATAGCAATTGTCGACTGAAGGTTCTTGCAATCCGATGCTCCGTCTGATTCGGGGAATTTATCAATTGTGCTCTGACAGATATCATATGCGGTTTTTGCATCCCATTTATAATCTTCAGATTTATTCGGGTCGTATTTTCGGCTTCTCGTGAAAATATAATTTGCTTTATAATAGCTGACTAATGCCGATGCGGGATTGCCTGAATATTTTTGTTCAAGGTCATCGAGAGCTTTCAGGTAAAGGTTCATTTTGTTATCGTTGCCGGAATTCAAATCAACAAAAGCCAGTCTTTTCAAATCAACATCTATCAATGCACCCGGGGTGTTATCTTTTAAATGGAATCTGATTGCGGACTGCAGTAATGTAATTGCATAAAACTTGAAAGATTTTGTATCGGTTGTATTAATTGTCAAGTTAGCAAAATCATCTGCATTTGATAAGAAAGTTGCATCGTTAAGGGTGAACTGATCTGCAGGTCTTGTAAGGTCAGATTCACGGCTCATAAAGAAATCAATTGCCCTGTGGGCTAAGAAGTCATACAGTGTAGGTCTGAAAGGTCTGCCGTTGGGAGGAGTTTTATTATTTTTATAATCATTTAATATTTCATCATACATATCAATTTTTGTATTTTCCAGACTGAATTCGTCTTTCAGCGATTCCTGGTAATAGTAAATGGTATTATCGACAAATTTACTCAAGTCCCACGTTTTAATGTCATCCTGAACAAAATCTACTGTCTTTGACCTTCCGAGAATTTTATACCTGTTCGCCTGATAGTAAGCCCAGTAAGTTTCTGCAAGCATTGATTGCAAAACCGGTTTGACGGGGAAAGAGGAATTATTTATTTCTTCCGTCAAATCCTTAATGTTCAATTCATAAGCATCTTCTCTTATGTTTAATTGCAATTTGCTTTTGTATATTATGGCTTTAATAAAATTCGGTGCATTACCCTCCGTTTTAGCTTTGGCATAAATCTTCTCGACAATTTCAAGTGCGGACTTTGGTAAGCCATAATTAACCAATGAATCAACCGTATTCCAGTCTTTATCATAGTCAGAATAGAAAACAGGTGATTTATGTGTGACTTTATCTTTTGTTATTGCTTCAGAGTGTGTTAAAAAGCATAAAATAAATAAAAATAATACTGCGGTAAAGATTTTTGTTCTCATTCGGCTAAAATTTTGATGATTTGAAATGTTCACTTAAAAATATGTAAATTTATTGATTTAAAATATAAAAAAATTGGTGTCTCTTTTTTTATACTCACAAAAGTAATTCATGTTCCGAAGAATTTTAAAAAGAAAATGAATATAAAAAAAACGTTCTCGGAAAAATCTCTGAGAACGTTTTTTTATAAATTTAAAATATATTAGTAAATTTTAGTCTTATCTTTGGCAATCAATTTATGCATGACGCTGTGTTTTCTTCCGTAGAACATATATATAATCATTCCGATTGCCAGCCAGCCGAATAATCTGTACCAGTTTTCAAGCGGCAAGGAGAACATCAAAATTGAACATGTGATTATTCCGAGTATCGGAACAAGCGGGAAGAGCGGTGCACGGAATGGTCTTTCAGCTTCGGGATGTTTTCTTCTCATAATCAGTACTGCCGTACATACAACAACGAAAGCAAAGAGCGTACCGATATTAACAAGTTCCGCAAGAACTCTTAAAGGTAAAAATCCCGCAAGAACTCCTACGAATGCTCCTGTAATCATAGTTGACTTATAGGGCGTTCTGAATTTTTCATGTATGGCTCCGAATACACTTGGAGGAACAAGTCCGTCTCTTGCCATTGCCAGCATTACTCTTGGCTGGCTTAACATCATAACCAGAAGAACAGATGTAATTCCGCATAGTGCGCCGAGCGAAATGATAAACTGAGCCCATGTTAAGCCGACCCTGTTGAATGCATCAGATACAGGTGCATCTATGTTTATCTTGTCATAAGGCACCATTCCGGTAAGGACACCTGCGACCAATATATAAAGAACCGTACAAATCAGGAGAGAAGCAATAATACCGATTGGAACATCCTTCTTTGGATTTTTAGCCTCCTCTGCGTGTGTGGAAACCGAATCGAATCCTATATATGCAAAGAAAATCATTGCTGCACCTGCGAGCATTCCGAGCGGTGCTCCGTCAAGCGCTTCCTGGCCCCATATTGTCTTACCGAAAAAAGTAAGTCCGCCGAAACCAAACGGCGCAAAATTTTTCCAGTTATCAGGATTTATAAAAAATGCTCCAAGTCCTATTACAAGAAGAACTATGGCAAGTTTTATTCCGACCATTGTAGCGTTAAACGTAGCGCTTTCTCTTATTCCTTTTATAAGGATAATAGTAACTATTATTGTAATTATTACGGCAGGCAAATCAAAAACAGACCCCGTCGATATAAAATGGCCGACCGAGGGGTCAAAGTCAATCGGCGCCTTCATAAATATTTTCGGTATCTTCAGGCCAAAAATACCGATAAAATCCTGAAAATAATGCGACCACCCGTGCGCAACAGTAGCCGAGCCGACCGCATATTCGAGTATAAGGTCCCACCCTATTATCCATGCAAATAGTTCTCCCATTGTGGCATAAGCGTAAGTATATGCAGAGCCTGCAACAGGAACCATAGATGCAAATTCGGCATAGCACAGAGCCGCAAATACGCATGCAATACCTGCCGCAACAAAGGAAACTATAATTGCAGGACCGGCTTTATCGTGTGCTGCAATTCCGGTCAGCACAAAAATTCCCGTACCAATAATTGCTCCAACCCCGAGACTTGTAAGAGTAACAGGTCCAAGAATTCTGCGGAGCCTGTTTTCTCCTTTCATCTCTTCCAGCAGTAAGCTCAGAGGCTTTCGCGCGAAGAATTGATTCATAAAGATATCCTTTTTAAATTAATATTGAGTAATAATAAATTAAAACTGAACAACAAGCAAAAAAAAAGTTGTCTCAAAAGATAAGCAGGATATTCATATCATAAAATCACTACAACAGACATAAATGCCGTACTTAAATGTTTTTGAGGCAACTTAAATAAGTAAAAATTTTTATTAATTAGCCGGAACACCACTTAAATTCAAAAGATACTCGCATGCTTTTCTATATGGGTCATCTTTTTCGGGATTCCATTTTTCAGTAAGGTTAAAATCATCAGCCTTATATCCTTCGAGAATCCATTGTTCACCTGATAACATTTTTTCATCACCCAGTGCAGACATATTCCAGAAATCGGTTAATTTAATTAATTCAAGAAATTCATTCCACTCTTTCGGGGATAATATTTTTGAATCACTCGTTCTAATCCTNNGTCCTATACCCCCCGTTCCAGATGTTACTTTTGTATATAGAGTAATAGTATCGTTTTGTTTTTCAATTCTTATTGCTAAAGGATTTTTGGTAGTTCTCAGCCACAAAAATCTGTATGATTCCTTTTTGATTTTTGAATCATATAATACAGGCTCATACATTGCAAAAAGCATTTTCGAAAAAAACGGGACTTTGGTTGAATCAAGTTCAAGCGGAAAATATTCCGCATTCGGGTCAACAGGCACCCCTGTGGAATC
>PMIW01000173.1:7721-8044 GCA_003158365.1 Ignavibacteriota bacterium
CAATCAATCCATACTAATTTTAGTATAGTAAAATAAATTTTTACTTTTTACTGTGGTGCAGTTTTTAAACAAAGAATAAAGTATTTACCAAAAAAAACTACAAAAGCCCTAAGACCTTTGTAGTTAATAATATTTTTTGTGTCGGGGAGTCTNNCGGAGGACTCCCGACACAATTATAATACTTTTAAATAATGTTCAATCTCATATCCTTGATATTTTTCCAATTCGTAAAATCCGGCACTTGAATATTTATAGTTTCTATAATCATCGGCAAGATTCCATTTCTTTGTTATGGGGTTTTTATGAATGTAATTTATTTTTTG
>PMIW01000128.1 GCA_003158365.1 Ignavibacteriota bacterium
CTCGCGACCTCCTGAGTGACAGTCAGGCGTTCTAACCAAACTGAACTACGACTCCGTTTAAGAAATGTAAAAATAACTTAATTAATTATTTATTGCAATAGAATTATATCCCCTGTTAACAGGTTCTTGCCCGATTTTCATTCAATAAAATTTATTTTATCAAAAGCATTTTTCTTATACTGCTGAATTTACCTGACTCTAATCGATAGAAATATATACCGCTTGGATACTGCGCGCCGTTCCAGTCAACAGAATATGAACCCGCTTGAAGCGGCTCGTTTATTGGATTTGATATCTCTTTACCGAGCAGGTCATATATTTTTAATATGACAAAAGCTTTTTCGGAAATATCAAATTTTATTGTTGTCGAAGGGTTAAATGGATTCGGAAAATTCTGAAAAAGCTTGTATTCTGCAGGAACATCTTTGCTTAATTTATTTATATTTGTAATAAGTAAAAAAGAAAGAACAGGATGAATTTCCCTTCCGTTCGGAGGAATCCCCGTCTGCCCGTGCAGAAAATCAAAATAACCCACACCCGAAATTCTAATCCTTACATTCGTCGTGGTAAATGTAGATGTAGGATGATAAGTGCTGTCAAACCACTTCCTGAGATTATTAAATTGCGTGTACCTGCTCGTCGAAATTATTCCCGGGCATTGTGCATTTAATATTTCCGCTACCATAGTCTGGCTCGTATCCCCTATTGCGTGAATGACTATATGAATGTCATTGTCATCTTCAAGTTTATACTTGTACATTATACAATCAAGGGAATATACGGAATCTTCCTGGGGTAGCCTTGTATCGGGAAGTGTCAGGGGTTTTGTAAGAGACCTCTGGTATTGAATTGTACTTTGCAAAACATTTGCAAAATCAACATTTATAGTATCGGGATCAATAAGAGTTTTTATTGACCATCTTTCTACTCCGCAAGTAATCAGCGAGCCGTCAGGGGTTCTTACATTCACCAAAGCTTCATTATCATTTTTATCTTCATCATTTATTGCAGCGGATATAACAAATTTCAGAAATATAATTGACGATACAATAAGCAGAAGAAATATAATTTTTTTCAATTTAACCGGTATATTAATGTTTTTATTTCTAAAAATCTTTAATTTTTTAACAGTAAACACTATAAATTTAATATAGTTATTTCATCATCTAATCAAAACTTATATTCATTCATTATTATTTTTCAAATAAAAGCCTTGCTCAGGAATCAAAGATTTGAAAATAATCCGCAGATAGATTTTTTAAAGAAATTTAAGTTTTATCGTTTTATTCAGAAAAGTTTGTTAATTGAATTTAATAAATAATTCATTTAAATTTTTTTATCGGAAATGTTATTGATAAAATTTTTTCTTTCGCTTTTAAAGCACCATTTTTTAAATTCAAAATTATAAAATCAGGAGTTAAAAATGGGAACACGTCTTTTCTGCTTTTTTCAGATATTTTTAATAATTTTTTTTGTTAATGCTCAGGCTCAGTGGGTTTCAAACGGTCCTTATGGCGGAATTATGCAATGCATTCACACAGACGGCTCAAATATTTATGCGGGAACACTATATCACGGAATTTTCAAATCCACAAACGGCGGTGCAAACTGGACTGCCTGCAATAACGGCCTGACAACGAAAAATATTTATTCACTAGCATCTTCAGGTTCTGTCTTATTTGCCGGTTCTTATGGCGGCGGGATTTTCAAATCCACGAATAACGGCGACAACTGGGTTCAGTCCGGTATGGGAAATGGGCAAATCTGGTCTATTGCCGTGAGCGGTTCGAATATTTTCCTTGGAACATATTCAGGTGTTTATCTTTCCACCGACCAGGGTTCATCCTGGACTGCAAAGACCAGTGGTCTATCGAACCTGTCAGTTCGCTGTGTTGTTGCAAGCGGAAGCAATGTCTTTGCTACTACTTTCGGAGGAACAACAGGCGGCGTCTTCGTATCCACCGATAACGGAGATTCCTGGGTATTATCAAATTCCGGTTATACTACAACAAGCACGAATACTTTATATATTCTCGGCTCGACAGTTTTTCTCGGTACTCAGAATGCTGGCGTATATAAATCCACGAATAACGGAGCCAACTGGGTTTCTTCAAACAGCGGAATAACGAACAACAATATCTTCTCTTTTACTTCAAATTCAAGTGTTATGTATGCAGGTACATTCAACGGAATTTTTACAAGCACCGATAACGGCGCAGCCTGGACTGAAATTTCTACAGGACTGAGCAATACAAATGTACGGGGATTAAAATTTCTTAATACGGATTTTTACGCAGCAACATACGGAGGCGGTGTTAACAAGTCAACCGGCAGCGGTTCATCCTGGTCTGAAGTATCAAACGGCATGAATAATAATGTTGTATATGCAATTACTGCAACAGGTTCAAATGTAATTGCGGGTACGGGAGGTTCAGGTGTATTCATTTCTTCAAACAGCGGCAGCAGCTGGTCTGTCTCAAATACAGGCTTAACAAATAAAAGCATAAATGCGCTTGTGGTTTTATCCGGAAATATTTACGCAGGTACTTCCAATGGCGGTGTTTTCATGTCATCAAATAATGGCTCGACCTGGGCAACCGTAAATTCAGGGCTGACTAATTTATATATCAGTGCCTTAATGGCAAATAATGGAAATCTATACGCAGCAACAAATGTAGGAGTATTTAAATCAACTAATGCTGGACAAAACTGGGTAAATTCTTCTTCAGGAATCACTGTCGCTGTTATTTGGTGCCTTGGCTCCGGCTCTTCAGCTATATTTGCAGGAACCGGAAGCGGAGGATTATTCCGCTCGACAGATGATGGAGCGAACTGGACAGTTGTTAATAACGGAATAATCGGTGTTCAAATCCGCGGAATTGGTTCGAACGGGAATAATTTATTCTGCGGAGTCGGCGGTGCTGGAGTTTATCTTTCTACCGATAACGGTAACAACTGGAATGTTATAAACAATGGTTTTAATCCTTCTGAAAATGTATCATCATTTATTCCTTACGGTTCTGCCGAAATTGTCACAACCTGGGGAGGTGTTTATTATACGCTTGATAACGGTGCAAACTGGACAAGCGCCACTGCAAACCTGACCAACACTTCCTATGCGGCATTTTCTTCAGTATTAACCGGCACGGATATTTATGTTGGCTCAGGTCCCGGTGTATGGAAAAGGCCAATCTCTGAAATCATAATCGGAATAAATAAAATATCATCCGAGATTCCCGAAGCCTATAATTTGAATCAGAACTATCCGAATCCGTTTAATCCGACTACTAATATAAAATATCAAATACCCCGCGCCGGATATGTAACGTTAAAAGTTTTTGATATTCTCGGGAAAGAAGTTAAGACTCTTGTTAACGAAAAGCAAACACCGGGAGTTTATGAAGTAACATTCGACGGGTCAAATCTCACATCCGGAATTTATTTTTACAAACTTACCGCAGACGATTTTTCAGAGGTAAAAAAGATGACATTAATTAAATAAAAGTAAATCAATAAATTTTTTCATAAGGTTGAATTAGAAATAATTCAACCTTTTTTATCAAGTTGAATATAATTAATTACCCCGCCGTTTACGGCGGGGTAAAGCATTCCTTACCCTTCGGGCTTTAGCCCAAACGTCTTTTTATAATATGAAGCATAGAATATAATATCAAAAATCATTATCTTGAAAAATGATTTTATTAATTAGAATATACTCGTGAGATTTAAGACAGAAGCATTCAAAGCCTTACATATTACCGAATTCAGAAATTATACACTCGCAAGATTGTTCATCACGCTTGGCACCCAGATGCAGGCAGTCATCGTCGGCTGGCAGGTTTACCAGCTTACAAAAGACCCCTTTTCGCTCGGCCTTATAGGACTTGCAGAGGCAATTCCTTCGATACTTACAGCATTAATCTCGGGACACATAGTCGATATAAGCGACAGGAAAAAAATCCTGATTTCTTCTTTTATGCTTATGTTCGTCTGCTCGGCTTCGCTTTTATTTATTTCAACCGATACTTTAGCTTTAGTTACACACCGGAAAGTCATTGCAATTTATTCCGTGATTTTCATCAGCGGTATCGCCCGCGGATTTTCAATACCGTCTGCATTTGCATTGCTCGGACAAATTATACCTAAAGAACTGTATCCCAATGCAATTTCCTGGAACACAACCACCTGGCAGGTTGGCGCAGTTGCCGGTCCTGCAATAGGCGGATTGCTTTACGGTTTTCTCGGAGTTTCACTTTCATACGCGAGCGTCGTTACAATGGCTTTCATTGCAATCGTATTAATTTCTTTTATTTCAAAAAAACCCGTGCCCGAAATAACGGGAAATATTCCGCTGGGTGAGAGGCTTTCTGCAGGAATAAGATTTGTATTCAGCAATAAGATTATTCTCAGCGCAATGTCGCTCGATATGTTTGCAGTACTTTTCGGCGGAGCAGTAGCAATGCTTCCCGTATATGCAGGGGAAATTCTGAAAATCGGTGCGGAAGGACTCGGCCTGCTCAGAGCCGCTCCGTCTGTGGGAGCGGTGATTATGGCTTTATTCCTCACTCACAAACCTCCTACCTCAAACGCAGGAAGAAATTTAATGGTATGCGTTGCGGGTTTCGGAGTATGCATAATTATTTTCGGGCTCTCGCAGAGTTTCATTCTCTCCCTCATAGCACTTGCACTCAGCGGAATGTTCGACAGTGTCAGCGTTGTAATTAGACAGACAATTATTCAGCTAAAGACTCCCGAAAATATGAAAGGCAGAGTATCAGCAGTTAACAGCATATTTATCGGCTCATCCAACGAAATCGGTGCATTCGAATCAGGTCTTGCCGCAAAACTTATGGGAGTAGTTCCTTCAGTCCTTTTCGGCGGAGTGATGACCCTCGTAACCGTTATAATTGTAGCCTTTTCTTCCCGCTCATTAAGAAAGCTTAAGTTATGAGTATTATCTGACAGATTTTATCTTTACATTCTTATTATATTGTNNCCTGATAAGTTTTTCGAACAGGGATATTTTGTTAAAATAAATAATAATTATGAAGGATATCTCCAACGATTTATATTTTGAAATTTTAAAATTCGGCAAAGAAAAATTAAACAGGCATCTTATTACGAAAGAAATGCTGTTTGAACATCTTAAAGAAAACGGATTCGAAGTACCGGAGGGTATCACGCTCTGGCTGTGGAGCGCACTTGAAGGCAACGTTTTTAAAAGCATTAGCGGTGTAACCGAAGGATTTATTTTGACGCCCGAAGCTTATTTTCAAATGCTCGAGCACGAAAGACTTGAAGAAGCAAGAGAAGTTACAAGA
>PMIW01000092.1 GCA_003158365.1 Ignavibacteriota bacterium
CAGAATCGCTTGCCGGTCCTTATGCAGTAAACTGTGTTATTACTCCCGTTTCGCAGCCTATAAATCCGGTAAAAACAAAATTGTACTGGACAAGATCAACTTCATTTGATAGTATTGTAATGACAAATACTTCAGGTAATAACTGGACAGCAAGCATCCCCGGAAACGGCTCACCTGCAACATATAAATACTATATGAAAACTATTGATACAATGAACAGAATCGGAATATTACCGGGCGGCGCACCAGCAAATTATTTCTCGTTTACAGCAAGCACTGATATTGAAAAACCCGTCATTACACATACAGCAATCGGAAATACGCCAAAAGTGGCATGGCCTGCAACAGTTACCTGTACTGTAACGGATAACATTGGTGTTGACTCATCATGGGTAACCTGGAAGAAAAATTACAGCGGTATAACAAAAAGATTTAAATTAATAAATACATCTGGAACAACATATGCCGGAGCATTTAATTCAGTGCAGGCTGATGTGAATTACGGCGATACAATATATTACAGAATCGTTGCACAGGATATAAGTTCAAATCATAACAGGGACTCTACTGCACTTTATAATTTTGCAATTATAGCCCAGTCCAATTGCTGTATTGGAAACGGAACAATTGCAATGGGAAGCGCAAGCGGACCATTTAATACTTACTGGTACGGAAACAGAACTCAGTTCCTTTATACTGCAGCGGAAATTTTATCTAACCAGGGCGGACCAGGTATAATTACAAAGATAGGATTCCAGATTTCTGCAGTCGGCGGACAGGCAATGAGCGGATTTAATATCAATATGCAGAATACTGCACTTACAACACTTTCAGGATTTACTTCGACAGGCTGGACAAATGTATATACAGGTACTTACACGGTTCCCGGAACAGGCTGGCAGTATATTGATTTGCAAACACCATTCGCATGGAATGGAACAAGCAATATAATGGTTGAAGTTTGTTTTGGTAATACTTCTTATTCAACTGCAGCAACAGTTCTTGGAACTGCTGCAACAGGTATGGAATATTCTGAATATCACGATATTTCCACTGCCTGTACAACATTTAACGCTCCGACAGCACAAACAGCAAGAGCAAATACATGTTTTACATTTAGTTTGGTAGCAGGAACGAATTCAAACATGAGCAGTGTGCCTGCTACATATTCATTATCTCAAAATTANNCAATCCTGTTACAAGGATTAATTTCGGCATACCGAAACAGGGTCCGGTAATGCTGAAGGTTTATGATATTTTAGGAAGAGAAGTGAAAACGCTTGTAAATGAAATTAAATCACCCGGAAAATACTCCGTTGATTTCAACGGAATCGAACTCTCGAGCGGTGTTTATTTCTACAGGCTCGAATCCAACGGATTCACGGATATAAAACGAATGCTCTTAATCAAGTAGTATCACTGATTACTCTGATTTCTCTGATTGCACTGGAAATCAATCGTAATCATAAAATTTATAAATACCCTGTTAAAAATCAACAGGGTATTTTTTTATGATTTTTTTCAAAAAATATTATGAATCTTAAGAGTATTAAGAAGCTAACTAATTATATGAATCAGTAATCAGCGAATTAAGAGCAATCAGTGTAATCAGTAATATTGCCTTTATTTTTTAATCTTAATTAACAATTTTTAGTTTTTGATAAAAAATGAAGACAAACCCATACGTAAAAAATTCAGCAGGTGTTATATTAATAATTACTACTATAGTAGTTACACTTTTTGTTTTATTCAAGCAGCTTTCCAATAAATCTTTTTATCCCGAAAGCGGAAGTTTAAAAGCCACGGGAATTAGTGAAAATGTGAATATTTATCGTGATGATTTCGGTGTTTCGCACATAGAAGCCAATAATGAAAACGATTTATATTTTGCACTTGGCTATACTCACTCACAGGACAGGTTGTGGCAGATGGATTTGTACCGCAGAATAGCCGAAGGCAGGATGGCAGAGATTTTCGGAAAAGATGCAGTCGAATATGATAAATTATTCAGGACAATAGGCATAGATAAAATTTCTTACCAGTTCTACCAGAACCTCTCTCCGAAATCAAAGGATATTTTAAGAAGTTATTGCGACGGGGTCAATTATTTCATAAATACTCACATTAAAAAACTTCCGTTCGAGTTTGATGTATTAAATTACAAACCTGAAATCTGGAAACCGGAGCATTCGATAATGCTGGTAAGACTCTTAGGATGGGAACTGAACCTTGCCTGGTATACGGATTTTATGTTCGGTGAAATTGTTAAGAAATGGGGCATAGAAAAAGCAAAAGATTTTTTCCCGAACTATCCCGAAGATGCACCTTTTATAATTCCTGCAGATAAAAAATCAAACGAAAATTTAAAAACCACGGACAGTCTAAAAAAGATATCGGATATAAAAATTGAAAATGGTTATAAAACATTATCTGATTTAGGACAGGATTTTTTCCGGACAAATCTCGATTACAGAAATTATTTCGGCCTGAAGGGAACACATATAGGAAGCAATGCCTGGGTGATAAGCGGTAAAAAATCCGAGAACAGGAAACCTATTCTTGCAAACGACCCGCATCTTGTTTTGCAGTCTCCCTCGAAATGGTATGAGGTGGAATTGATTAACAAATCGAACAATTTTTTCTTCGGAGGATTCTCAATACCCGGAGTTCCGGGCGTAGCTATCGGTTATAACAATTTCATTTCCTGGGGAATAACAAACCTGATGAATGATGATGCGGATTTTTACATTTTGAAAATTGATTCCTCGAATCACAATAAATATATTTATAAAAGTGTTTCTTACACCATCGACAGCACAGTTGAAAGTATAAAGATTAAAGACATAAAAGACGAAATTTATTTCCCTGTTTACCATACCAAGATTGGACCTGTAATCTCAAATCTCGGTAAGACAGGTTTTACTAATAACCAGAATTTCAAATCCGCACCGAACGAATTGCTTACTTTCCGCTGGTCAGGATTTGATTTCAGCGACGAGATTGACTGCTTTTACAAGCTGGATAATGCAACCAGCTGGAATGATTTTAAAAATGCTTTGAAAGATTTTAACCTTCCTGCATCTAACTTTGTATATGCCGATACGATGGGAAATATAGGCTATCACGCCGCAGGTAAAATACCCGTGAGGAAGAATATGACAAATGACAACCAGGCAATGTACCCGTCGAACGGGGAAATTGAATGGACGGCGTATCTTGATTTCGATGAACTGCCGCAGTCATTCAATCCTAAAGAAGAGTATATTGTGACCGCAAATAACAAACCGCAGAAAGATTATAAGCATTATATCTCAAATCTTTATGAACCGCCTTACCGTGCAGAGCGTATTGAACAGATTTTAAAGTTGAGGAATAATTTCAATGCAAACGAATTCAAATTGATTCAGAATGATGTAAAGAGCCTTCAGGCAAAAGAATTCTGTTCTTATATTTTTGAAGCATATAAAGATACGATAAATATAAGCCGGGACGAGAAGGATTTTCTAAGACTGCTGAAGCAATGGGATTACGAAATGAAGCTTTACAGCCCTGCCGCTACGGTGTTTGCTGAATATGAGATCGTATTGTATAAAAATATATATAAAAATAAACTTGGAAACGAGCTTTTCGATAATTATATATTCCTGAAAAATATTCCGGTTAGAAACACCTCAAAACTGCTAAAGGAAGCGAATTCGTGGATGTTCGATATTCTTGGCAACAGCGGAAAACCCGAGACAAGAAACGATATAATAAGATTGAGTTTTAAAGAAGCAATAAGTAATCTGAAAGCAAAATATAATAAAGAGGACTACATGAAATGGTACTGGGGAGATATTCACAAAGTTATAATCAGACATCCTCTGGGAATTGTTTCCGCATTAAACCCTGTATTGAACATCGGACCTTATGAAATAGGCGGAAGCGGAACGACTGTTGCAAACTCAGAGTATAGTTTTTCTTCATCTCTGGAAAAAAACGAATTTGAAAGTTATCTCGGAGCCTCGATGCGTTTTATTATAGATATGTCTGACGTTTCCTCCTATCTTTCTATTCTCCCTTCAGGGCAATCCGGACAGCCTCATCACATTCATTACAAAGACCAGACCAGAATGTGGATTAACGGGGAATATAAGACAGTTGTATCAAAAGATTTCTCAAAATTAAAAAATAAAATGATATTGATTCCGTCAAAATAATTTAAAATTGAGAACAAAAGAAAAATATAAACTTTACAGGCCTAAAAAATTTCTCGGGCAAAATTTTCTTGTCGATGATAACATATCGAAAAAAATTGTAAGCCAGCTTGATATGAAGGAAACCGATACTGTAATAGAAATCGGACCGGGACGCGGAGCATTAACAAAACACATTGCAGTATTCTGCAAAAACTACATTGCTGTAGAAATAGATAAAAGTATGTCCGAAGAATTAGAGGCAATTTACGGCGATAAGGGTAAAATAATTAATGAAGATTTTTTAAAGTTCGACCTGCTCGGGTTCAAAAAACCTGTCAAGATAATCGGCAACCTCCCGTATAATATTGCATCGGAAATATTATTTAAACTTTTTGACCATATGGATATGATAGAATGCGCAGTATTAATGCTGCAAAAGGAATTTGCGCGAAGATTAATTGCCGTCCCGCATACAAAAGATTACGGCATAATGTCAGTGCAGACACAGGTTTTCAGCAGTCCTAAAATATTATTCAACGTACCGCCTACGGTTTTTTTTCCGAAACCGAAAGTTGAATCAAGTGTTGTTAAACTTACATATCCCGAAAAAGAAAATATCCCGCTAAATAAAGAGATATTTAAAAAACTCGCACGCTCATCTTTCGGAAAAAGAAGAAAGACACTGAAAAACTCCTTAAAAGACCTATTCGAAGAATTGGATCTTGAATTTGATGATTTTGATATGTTTTTTGATTTTACCAAACGCGCCGAAAATATTACCGTGGCTGAATACGTAAATATGTCAAACCTTATATTTTCAAAAGTTTTTTACAATGCTGAATAATATCAAATCAAAAATATACGATAGTCAATTTTTTAAATCTTTAAAAGAAGAAGCAAAAAACGGGAACCTGTTTCTAAGGGGCATTAACGGTTCTTTTCTTTCTTTCATTCTGGACTATAGTTATTTAAAGATAAATAAAAAAATTGTTGTAATTACCGATGAAGCAGAAAAAATATCTTTGTTAAAAGATGACCTCGGTTTTATCAGTGATTGCGAGTATATTTCGGTTTACCAGACCGATAACACTGCGGAAAGTGAAGAATTCACAAAGTCTCTTTCATATCTTACCGATAATGATGAATTTATCATTTTGATTAACGCAAAAAGTCTGGGAAAAAGAATTATATCCAAAGAAAGATTCAAAGACTCTTTAGTTCAGCTCAAAAAAAACGACGAATATCTTTTCGAAGAGCTTATTCTGAAGCTAAATGATTATAATTACGAAAAAAAAGATTTTGTGGAAGAAGCCGGGGATTTTTCGGTACGCGGAGGCATAGTTGATTTATTTCCGGAGAATTATGATTCACCTGTAAGAATTGAATTTTTCGGAGAGACAATAGAATCCATAAGGGAATTTGACATAACGACTCAACGATCGCTGAAAGAGCTGAACAGCATAAAAATCGGAATAAATATTTCATCCGAAAAAGAACTTGAAGAGTCGGAATCCACAAGTAATATCCTGGATTACATTCCGGGCGATGCAGTCATTTTAATCGATGAACCTGAGATTATTTCGAATTATTTAGATGGTTTATCTTTTAATAATATTTTTCCTGAGAACAGATGTATATTTATTTCAAGACTGCCATCAGGCCAATTTGTAAGTGAATATTCCCTGGCTGAGATTAACTTTAATACTTTTCCCCAGCCTGATTTTCATTCTAATCTCAGATTATTATACACAAATGTTTCCGGGCAATTGGTAAACGGAATTAGTGTAAATATATTGTGTTCCGATGAACACCAGTCGGAAAGGATAAAAAGCCTGCTTGAGGATTATGAATCCAATTTGCTCGGTGATAATATCGCACCCGTTCTGAATAAATCGGATATCAGCTATTTATCGGATTCTATACAAAGCGGATTCGTTTTTCCGGATGCAAAAATTACATTGTATACGGAACATCAGATTTTCGGAAGATATTTCAGACAGCTTAAGCGCAAAAGAAAAGTTTTCAAAGGTCTTACATTCGAGGAGATAAAGGAACTGCGCCCCGGAGACTTTATCGTGCACAGGGATTTCGGAATAGGAATTTTTTCCGGATTAAAAAAAATAAAGGTTGGAAATAACTGGCAGGAAGTTGTAAAACTTGCATATGCAGGCGGAGATACGCTTTTCCTGAATATGAATTATGTCAACCTGATAAAAAAATATTCGGCAGGTGAGGGTGTATCCCCTGCCTTAACGAAAATAGGCGGAGGTGAATGGGACAGGATAAAAGAGAGGGCAAAGAAAAGGGTAAAGGATATTGCTAGGGATTTGATAATTCTTTATGCAAAAAGAAAAACCGAAACAGGATTCAGCTTTTCACCTGACGCACACTGGCAGAAAGAACTGGAGGCAAGTTTTATCTATGAAGATACACCGGACCAGTATCAGTCGACAGTGGATGTCAAACAGGATATGGAGCTGAGTAATCCGATGGACAGGTTAATCTGCGGTGATGTCGGATTCGGGAAAACAGAAGTGGCAGTCCGGGCAGCATTTAAAGCAGTGCTGGACAATAAGCAGGTTGCAGTACTTGTCCCGACAACAATTTTGGCAGTTCAGCATTATAATACTTTTCGTGATCGACTATCATCATATGCGGTGGAAGTAGAATGCATATCGCGATTGAATTCAAAAAAAGAGCAGAAAGAAATTCTTGAAAAACTGGAAGAAGGAAAAATCAATATTATAATAGGAACGCATAGAATTTTATCGAAGGATATTAAATTCAAAGATATCGGATTACTTGTCATAGATGAAGAGCAGCGTTTCGGGGTTAAAGCAAAAGAAAAACTGCGTGCAATAAAACCAAACGTCGACACTCTTACATTAACGGCAACACCAATACCGCGCACATTAAATTTCTCACTGCTCGGAGCTAGGGATTTATCAATTATAAATACCCCTCCAAAGAACAGGAAACCTATTATCACCGAAATAATCAATCTCGACTGGAACGCAATTACGGATATTATAAAAAAAGAAATTCAGCGCAGCGGGCAGGTCTATTTTGTTAACGACAGGATTTCGGATTTATATGTTCTTGCGGATAAGCTAAAAGACCGCATACCATCCGTCAGAATCGGCATTGCTCACGGCCAGATGGATGGAAATGAACTTGAAGACATAGTTGTTAACTTCATTGAGAAAAAATTAAATGTACTTTTCTGTACAAAGATAATCGAATCTGGTCTCGATATTCCGAATGTTAATACAATTATTATTAATAATGCGAACATGTACGGATTGTCGGAATTATATCAGTTGCGCGGAAGGGTTGGCAGAAGTGACGTTCAGGCATATGCATATTTTATTTCCCCTCCTATCGGCAAACTTACTAAGACTGCAATCAGGAGACTTCAGGCAATTGAAGAATATACGGATTTGGGCTCGGGATTTAATCTTGCAATGAGGGATATGGAAATCCGGGGTGTTGGGAATCTTCTGGGAAAAGAACAAAGCGGATTTATTTCTCAGGTTGGTTTCGAAACATATATTGATATCATAGAGGAAGCGGTTGCCGATTTAAAAGAAAATGAATTCAAAGAACTTTTCAAAGACGAAGAAAGCCTTAAAAAAATAAGCGATTCTGTTGTAAAAAAGATTGAATACAAAAGTACTATTCTTGAAAGCGATTTAAATGCATTAATCCCAAATGACTATATAGAAAACGATACCGAGAGACTGAATATCTATAAAAGACTTTATGAAATTAAAGAAATTCAAAATCTGGCTCCGCTGAAAGCCGAACTGGCAGACAGGTTCGGTAAATCCGGAATTGAAGTGGAAAATCTGTTCAGACAAATCGAACTTAAAATTATTGCCACGGAAATCGGACTGGAAAAAATTAATATAAGCGGTAAAGTTATTACATTGTATTTTCCGTTCAACAAAGAACATAAGATCTTCGAAAGCGGGTTTTTCACCCGTATAATTGAAAAACTTTCATCGACTAAAACCCGGAAATACAGTTTTGTAAACGATGATGAAAGACTGATTATAGAGGTATTGCTGGAAAGTGAAGAAGATGAATCAAGACTTACAGAACTGCAGGCGATATTAAATATTTAAATTTTATCCGGCAATAAAAAAAGCCCTTTGATTTCTTCAATCAAAGGGCTTTGAATTCCCGAGTAATCTGCGATAAAAAGTCTTTAAGAGTTTTGCTCTAATGACTCTATACACTCGATACACTCTATAGACTATTTTACGAGCATCATTTTCTTTATATCTGTGAATCCGTTCGATTCGAGCTTATAGAAATAAATTCCCGATGAAAGATTCGAAGCATTGAATTCAAAACTGTATGTCCCTGCATTTCTTGTCTCGTTCAAAAGTAATGCAACTTCTTTTCCCAGTATATCATAAATCTTTAATGTTACAAGACCTGATTTAGGTAATGCAAAATTAATTTTTGTTACCGGGTTGAACGGGTTCGGATAATTCTGGCTTAGATTATAAGAAGCTGGAACTTCATTCGAAATCGGAATAATTCCTGAAAGAGGTACTCCGTATCTGGAAATTGCTCCGTTGTCCCTTACT
>PMIW01000082.1 GCA_003158365.1 Ignavibacteriota bacterium
GTCAGGTGGTTCGAGGCAGTCGAAGACTCTTCAAGCCAGATTGGGCTGAGAATCGTTCCCGGAGCCCAATCCCTCACACTCGTCTTGACATTCTTATGCGCTTTCAGATTGCAGTCCTTCTTCTTGTGCTTCTCAATCCCCTCACATTTTCACAGGATCGTGACAGGGAAGGGATTCTTGGGATATGGCTGACCGCGGGGGGTGAATCACATGTGGAGATCTTCAGGTGCGACAGCGTAACGTATTGCGGCAAAATCATCTGGCTGCGGGACCCTCTGAAGGAAGGGAAACCTGTCACCGACGACAAGAATCCGGAAGACTCGCTGAAAACCCGCCCCGTCCTCGGGTTGCAGATCCTTCGCGGCTTCACATATGCGGGGGACCGTCTCTGGAGCGGCGGAAAAATNNTTCGGACGAACTGAAAAATGGACGCGACCTTGAATTGCTCTCGTCAATGTTTCGTGCCGTAACGCTCATCGATGCCATTAATTTAGTGTAATTCTTATCGTGAGGGGGAAGAGGGAGGACATATGGACCCGGCCTTCCTCTTGCTCATGCTGATCTACAACCCAGGTCGCTATAAAATACCCGAACGCCGCACCCAGAAAATCATCAGATGCCCAGTGTTGATCCTGATAAACACGTGAAATTAATGTCAGCGCAGCCGGTAAGTAAGCTAATACTTTTAACCAAACTGGTTTAGCATTTCTTGAAAGAACTGTGGATATGACAAGTGCAACAGTACTATGCCCGCTTGGATTTGAATGGTATTCCTCGCTAAAAAGTGATGAGAACGGGTGAAATGTGGTAGGGCCTTCATCCATATAAGGTCTCGCCCTGCCAATTGCCAGCTTTAATATATAGTTAATCACTCCGGCATAGATCGAAGCCTGCCCGATTTCATATGCAATTTTCCTTGCAGTTATATCTTTTGCTATCACCGAATACAAACCAAATCCCATAAAGAAAGCAACCGGAGAATATAATTCACCGTACATTCTTCCGAATTCTACAGGAGCACTTTTAGTGTATTTCTGGTTCCGTAAAACCGCATCCCTTATTGGCTGGTCGGCAAAAATTGACAGTCCCCCGCCGACTGCTATCACGCCGAATTTGAGATAATCATTACCTTCCCATTTCAAAGGCTGTTTTATAAAATCAACTGTTTCATTTGCGAATTGAGAAAAAGTGTATTTGTTTTGAGCAAATACAGAAGATTCAAATAATGTGATAAATAGAATTAATATTAGAATTTTATACCGCATTGATTATATTATTATTAATTGTTCATTAAATAAACTTATCTAGAACAATTGGATGTATTATTATTAATTATTAAAGTTTGAAATTTCCTACATTAACCATAAGATAAAGTCTCTGTTCTGTTCTGACACTTCGGAAATTACCGAAATCAGAGGTATTCCTGGTTGAGTAGTACACCAACTGTTCAAACCCTGCGTACAGATTTCCTATTAGTTTTACTGTAACTCTGGGTCTGAATATACCTATATAATTATTTCCAACAGGTCCGACATAAGTATGAATCCAGTAAAAATTACCGTTTACCTGGAAACTTGCCCAACCGAAATTAATACCCGTTTCGAGTTTTGTCTCAAGTCCGCCGCCATAAGTATAATCTCTTACCTGTGATGTATCAGGACCAAGTCGCGTACTATTGCCGGCTAAAGGAACTAAATCCAGATGAACATTTGTAAATATATAAGTTCCTTTGGATATAGGATATTTAGACATAATTCCGCCGCCTAAGCCAATGGTTCCAAGTTCGAATGTCAAATTATCATAGTAGTCATAATGCTGGAATGCCCCTATCAGCATTTCAAGTTTACCCGATTGAACGGTTTTACCGAATAAGACTCCGTATCCAACTACATTTTCAGCAATTTTCCTTCCTACACCCAAATTTACGCCTGCATGTATAGTAAAGAAATCAAACGGCTTCCATTCTCTTTTTTCAAACGGATATCCATAATCAAGTTGTATGTTTACTAATGTGTTATTGGGTCCCGTTCCGAAACTGTTACCAACATTTGCTTTTCTCATACCAGCTGATATTTCTATATTAAGCGGTTCTTTCTGATATACTTCCTCTTTTGTTACTCTTGTCAGTTTTCCCTGTAGAAACCTGCTAAAAAATCTTGTAGGACTGATAATTGCGGCTCCTAATTCTCTAAAAAATCTATTATATCCGGTCGTTCTGTCATCAAGCAAATTTGAGCTTAGCCTATATAGAATTTCTCCGTAGAATCCCCCGCTGATTGTCGTATTTATTTGGTCATTATACGAAGGAAGAGTATTTTCACCAAAATACTCCCACATTAAGCTTCCCCCAAATGCAAATGGTAAAGATTCCCAGTAATTATATCCGTTAGAGCGGGCTGTCATAAAATGGTTTCCCCCGGAGAACGGGTGCATTAGAAAGTTCATTCCGAATCTGTCTCTGTCCCACTCCCACCCGGTTTTTATGTTATGACTCCAGGAATTAAAACCAACTCTTCCAAAATCCACATTAGCAATAAACCTGTTGTATAATCCTACGAAAGCATGCTGCTCAAGTACTCCTGCTATTGGTCTCCATATAGGATATTTTTTATTGTATAAAGTATCATCCCGCAGTAAATCACCAAACATATTGAATCTGGTCGAGTCATAGGACTTAATCTTACCTTCTTCAGTTTTAGCAGTGTCATTTGATTTTACAATCTTCTCGTCCTTCTTTTCGTCTTTCGTATTCCTTATTGTATCAGCTTGCTTTGTCATTCCCGTATCATTTGGAATTGTATCTTTCGAGAAGGCAGAAAAATTGTCAGGATGTAAATTACCGGTTTCATTAATTTGTTTAACATCAGTCGACCCATTAAACATTACATATTTTTGTATTGTATTTTCAGCTTTAACTTCCCGTACATCAGATATAGTCTGACAGAAGCATAATGATGAGAATGTCAAAAAAGAAATCATAATCAAAACAGCAAATGTATTTGATTTATTAATTATTGTGTAATTCATCTGGTTTAATTTTTTCTTGTTAATATTTTTCTTTAAAATTTTATAAATTATTTCAGTAAATCTTCTTTATTAACTTAATTTTTCATTTCTTTAAACGGATATTACTGCTCTCACCTGCAAATTTTATAAGTTCAGAATTGAATTTCTTTGTTTCCTCCAGAAACATACTATGACCGCTGTTTCCAAATGCAACCAGATGTGAATTTGCGATTCCGGCGTTCATCAATTCAGCAAGAACAAAAGCACATATTTTGTCTTTTTTTCCGTGCATAATTAGCGTAGGTATTTTAATTTTAGCCATGTCATTTCTCAAATCTGTATCCCGCAGAGCAATTAAACATTGAGCAGTTGCATAAGAAGAAGCGCTTATACAAATCCCGTACAGCCAGTTTCCAATACCCTTGTTCAATGAAGTATCTTCAGCGGAAAATATCTTTGCAAAATCAGACAATAACTTTGGTCTGTCCTTATAGTTCAATTCAATTAAATCGTCAACCGCACTTTTAGGAAGATTGTAGGGAAAGTCCTTTCTCTGTGTCCATATCGGTGCTGCCGCTCCGAACAAGGCAAGTTTGGAAACGCGTGCTCCTTTGTAAATCGATACATAATGTATCGCAACCGAGCCTCCCATCGAAAAACCTCCCAGTACAGCATTTTTAATATTCAATTTTCTCAGAACTTTTTTAATATCTGATGCGAATATATCATAGTTATATGCTCCATAGGGTTTACTTGATTTGCCAAAACCCCTTAAAGTAATTCCAATTACACGGAAATTGCTGTCAACTAAATCCTTATACTGGTATTCATACATTTCGTCGCTTAACGGCCAGCCGTGTATCAGCACAACAGGTCTTCCTTTTCCGGCATCTGTTATATGCAGGTATACATTTGGTTCCACTTCAATATATTCTGCTGCGACTTTTTCGGAATTCAATTTACATTTTAGTTTTTTCATTGTTTTATAAAAATTATTTTTTTACAGTCTTACCATTTATTAATTAATTTTCTCTGTATTGATATCCTATGCTGATAACGCACCCTCTGTAATATTTACGAAGTCCCAGTCCAATGAAAATAAAGCATAGCTGTTTAGCTTATCACAAGCGGCTATTTTCATTTTATCCATCTTATCCAGCAAGCCGGTCGAAAGATTTTCTTCTACCGTCTGTCCGTTTACAAACCCTTTCATAAATCTCAACGTTTCCCAGTCTTCTTCATTTAGACTCAACTCAGTAAGATTATAAAATGCTTTGGTAATATCCACTTCATATTCAAATATTTTTTCAAAAAAATTGTCTATACTATCCGGTTCTTCAAAAGGAACAATTATAGCCGTTACATATATTTCTGCTCCTCTATTTAATATGAATTTCAATATTTTCATCACGTGGTTATGCTCTTCCTGTGCATACTTGAATAATAATTTTGCCAGACATTCAAATCCCCGGTCTTCAGCCCATAATGCATAATTTAAATAAATTTGCGACGCATCGACTTTTTTATTCATTTGTGCATTCAATGCAGAAGCAAGTGTTTTGGAAAGACTGTTAGCTTTCATTTGTTTTTTCATTTTTAAAAGTTTATTCGATTTGTTAGTTATCGATTATCAGAAAGTAAATTCTTTAAAATTATTTTTTAATTTCTGGTTCTTCATTTTCCGAATGAGAGACCTTTGAATTGCCGTGCGAACTGCATCCGTCAACTAAGATACCCTTTTCACCATTATTTGCCTCTATAATACACACAACTGAACTTTTCATTGAATTTGATTCTTCATTGGACCGGTATAACTGAACTGATTTTATTTCATATGACTGAAACACTTTAAGCGATTTCAATGATACTATACCATTTTCGGTGGCTTCAAATTCTGTATCAAATTCCATTGACATCATGTGGTCACGAATATTTAATTCGGGGGGTCTATTTTCTTCTCCCTTAGAATCTGTGTATTTATTTTCCATATTTTCCACGCGTATTATCGTTTTAAATATTGTTGCTGAATATTTACAATTTTTTATTCATTCTATATATGCGCAAATTCTATTTGTACTTATTTTGCTAAAAATGATTTTATACTCTTTTATTGGCAAAGATATATATTTACAAAAGATAAAGTAATAGTGCAGAAGGATGAAAAAGGAACTACATCTTTAGATTGAGAACTAACTAACCTGGATTCTATATAAAAATAATAATTAAGATTTGTCTTTTTTTAAAAACTAATCCATTGGATTTAGTTCCTTTTTCATCCTTTTGGTCAGTGCTAATAATAATTTATATTTTGTATTTTAGATTAAATAAATTATGTTGAGGAACAACAAATTTTATATTATGAAAAATTTGGAATAACCACTATGAAAAAGAGCAATAAAAAATTTAGACAAAACACACTCCCTAAATCCCCGACAAGTATTCAGGGTTTTGATGAAATTACAGGCGGAGGACTTCCTAAAGGCAGACCTACACTTGTTTGCGGCAGTGCAGGATGCGGAAAGACTCTCTTTGCTATGGAATTTCTAGTTAAAGGTGCAACACTTTATAATGAACCCGGTGTTTTTATTTCATTCGAAGAAACTGAAAAAGAACTCACGGCAAATGTCGCATCACTTGGTTTTGATCTGGATAAACTTGTAGCTCAAAAAAAGATTTGGCTCGAGCACATTAAAATTGAGAGAGGAGAAATCGAAGATGACGGTGAATATGATTTGAAAGGGCTGTTTGTCCGCATCCATCTTGCAATTGAAAGCATTAATGCCAAGCGTATTGTTCTTGATACTATTGAATCTCTTTTTTCTGCTCTTCCCAATACTACGGTTATTCGTACTGAACTGCGGAGATTATTCGGCTGGCTGAAAAAGAAAGATATTACGGCAATAATCACAGGCGAAAAGGGCAATGGTTCATTAACCCGCCAGGGACTTGAAGAATACGTTTCGGATTGCGTAATATTGCTTGACCATCGGGTCAAAGACCAATCATCTATAAGACGTTTACGAATTGTTAAATACAGAGGTTCTACTCATGGAACAAATGAATATCCTTTCTTAATTGATGAAGACGGTTTTTCAATTCTGCCTGTTACTTCGCTGGGCTTAAATCATGTCTCATCCAACGAAAGAATATCTACGGGTATTCCTCGTCTCGATACAATGCTTTCAGGCAAAGGATACTACAGAGGGAGTACAGTTCTTGTTTCCGGTTCCGCAGGTACAGGAAAGACAAGCCTTGCAGCGCAATTTGTCGAAGCAGGTTGCAAGCGCGGGGAGAAAGTTCTCTATTTTGCTTTTGAAGAATCCCCGAGCCAGTTTATGCGAAACATGTCTTCAATCGGAATACATCTGGAACAATATGTAAAAAAAGGATTACTTAACTTTCATGCAACGCGTCCGACATTACACGGACTTGAACACCACTTGACAACATCTATTAAATTAATTAATAAAGTTGAACCGAAAATTGTTATCCTTGACCCTATCGATGCTTTTGTTATCGGAGGAAATGAAACCGAAGTAAAGACAATGCTGCTTCGTCTTGTCGACTTTTTAAAGACGAACAATATTACAGCATTTTTTGCAAGCCTTACGAACTCAGGTGAAAATCAGGAGCTCACCGATATGTCAATTTCTTCCCTGATAGATACCTGGCTGCTTTTGCGCGATATAGAAATCGGAGGTGAACGTAACAGGGGTCTGTATATACTTAAATCACGCGGTATGGCACATTCAAATCAGATTAGAGAATTCATTCTTACCGACCACGGCATTGAATTGCTTGATGTCTATGTTGGTCCGGAAGGTGTATTGACCGGCTCAGCCCGTCTATCACAGGAAGCAAAAAACCAGGCAGAACAATTAATGCGTAAACAGGAAATTGAACGCAATCAATATGGCTTGGAACTTAAACGCGCTGCTACAGATGCTCAAATTGTGGTTCTAAAATCTGAATTTAAAGAGGAAGAATCTGAAACTCTTAAAATGATTGAAATGGAAAAAGCAAAAACTGAAAGGTTTGAACAGGACAGGAAAAAAATGGCTAAAAGCAGAAAAGCAGATAAATTTGTTAAAAATACTGTATAAAAAATAAGATTGAATATTTAATTATTTGGAAGCAGGGTCAGTGCTGTCTTTAAAATCTTTGTTTGTATGCGCAAACTTTGCAATTTGTACCCTTGTGTGTAATGTCATCTTTTCTAAAATATTATGAACGTGGCTTTTTACTGTATAAGGCGAAAGATGCAGAATCTGTCCGATTTCTTTGTTGGTCAATCCGTCTGCAATCAAATCAATTACTTCGCGTTCACGTTTTGTCATCCGAACAGCATACTTCAAATCAACATGGTCCGAACCGTTAACGGCTCTTTCGACAATCTGGGAAAAAAGTGAATCTGTCATATGCGGAGGAAGAACTTTTTCACCCGATGCAACCAGGCGTATTGTTTTCAGAAATTCATTAACAATGGCATTCTTAAGTATAAAACCAGAAGCACCTGCTTTTACAAAATCAAGAATATCGTTCTCAACAGGCATAAGATCCATAACAATAATTTTAATACCGGTAGATTTTTCTTTTACGGATTTAACTACCTCAAGACTGTTTTGACTGCTTAAACCAAGGTCTATCAGTACTACATCAGGTTTAACATTTAAAATCCGGGACAAAGAATCTTCTCTTTCTGTGATTGATGCAATTATTCTCATGTCAGGCTGTTCGTTAATCATGGATGTAATACCGTCACGCAACAAGCGGTTATCTTCTATAATTAAGATACTTATTTTTTTAATCGGCTTCATAAATATTATGTAATTGTAATTTTAGTATAAATTTAGCATAATTTCAAGTAAAAAAGGACATTTGATAATATAAATAATAGAGAATTGAACTTTCGGGAATTTTCACAAAATTATTAATATCTGATACTTTAAAATTAGTTTCGTAATTCTAAAGTATGAATTAAACACGTATTATTTTGTTATCATTAATGATAATATTTACAATTTAAGCAATGTTCTAATTATAAAATATCAGCATGAACCAGAATATACAAACTTTTTGGAGTTTCACTGTTACTGAATTGATTGAAAAACTTCAGACTAATGTCAGCGGACTTACGGATAAAGAAGTCGTCGAACGGCTTTCCGTCTATGGTGCAAACCGTATTAAACCCAAAAAGAAATCTGATACATTCACACTTCTTATCTCGCAGTTCAAAAGCCCTATAATTCTCATTCTTTTATTTGCGACCGGGTTATCATTATTTTTAAACAATTATGTGGATGCTTCAATAATTCTTGCCATAGTTTTAATCAGCGGGCTTCTTGGCTTTTGGCAGGAGCACGGTGCATCCAATGCTGTGGCTAAACTGCTTGCAATTGTACAGATTAAAGCATCTATACTGCGGGATGGAAAAGAACAGGAGATTCACATTGAAGATATTGTACCCGGAGATATTATTATTTTGAATGCGGGAGATATTGTTCCCGGAGACTCTTTGCTAATCGAATCTAAAGATATATTCGTTGATGAGGCAATGCTGACGGGTGAAACTTTCCCTGTTGAAAAATGTCTTTCGGTTTTACCCCCGGAAACTGCACTCGCGAAGCGTTCAAATACATTGTGGATGGGTACGCATATTGTCAGCGGCAATGCAAAAGCAATTGTCGTTCTGACAGGTAAAGATACGGAATTTGGTAAAGTATCCGAGCGGCTTAAACTTAAAGCACCTGAAACGGATTTTGAACACGGCATCAGAAGATTCGGTTATTTCCTCGGAGAGGTCACACTGGTCCTGGTAGTTATTATTTTTGGCATCAACGTGTATCTGCACCGACCTGTTCTGGATTCCTTTCTATTTTCACTTGCCCTCGCAGTCGGTCTGACACCGCAGCTGCTTCCAGCTATCATTAGCATTAACCTTGCTCACGGTGCAAAAAATATGGCTAAGAAAAAAGTTATTGTCAAAAGGCTTGCATCAATAGAAAACTTCGGCAGCATGAATATTATTTGCTCGGATAAAACAGGCACACTCACGGAAGGCATGGTGAATGTGGAATCGGCAGTTGATCTCAACGGGACTTCAAGCGACAGAGTTTTTCTTTTTGCATATATTAATGCTTCTTATGAAACAGGATTTACAAATCCCATAGATGAAGCAATCCGTAAATTCCATACGATTGATATTTCCGGCTACAAAAAAAATGACGAAATTCCCTATGATTTTCTCAGGAAACGCCTGAGCATCTCTGTTATAAACGGAGATAAGCATCTGATGATAACAAAAGGTGCTCTGGATAATATTCTCGGAGTCTGCACGTCCGCAGAATCATCCGAAGGAAATGTTGTTGATATTAATTCATTCAAAGATAAGATTCAGAAACACTTTGAAGAATTCAGCAATAAAGGATTCCGTACACTGGGCATTGCTTATAAAGATTTACCCGTTAATTCTCCAATCAGTAAAAACGATGAAACCGGTATGACTTTCTTAGGTTTCATTACACTTTTTGACCCTCCAAAACCGAATATAAAAGATACCATTGCAAGTTTAAAGAGCCTTGGTGTTTCACTTAAAGTAATCACCGGAGATAACCATCTCGTAGCCGCGAACATCAGTGAAAAGATGGGACTTACTGATATGAAAATCATTACTGGAACCGATATAAACAAGATGAGTGACAGTGCACTTCTTAATCTTGTTAATGAAGTGGATGTTTTTGCCGAGACAGAACCAAATCAAAAAGAACGGATAATCATCGCAATGCGGAAAGCGGGAAATGTTGTCGGATATATGGGTGACGGAATAAATGATGCTTCTGCTCTGCATGCTGCAGATGTAGGAATTTCAGTTGATACTGCCGCCGATGTTGCAAAAGATGCTGCCGATATAGTATTGCTGGAAAAGGATCTGGGAGTCCTTATAGAAGGTGTCCGTGAAGGACGGACTACTTTTGCAAATACGCTGAAATACGTGTTTATGGCGACAAGTGCTAACTTCGGAAATATGTTCAGCATGGCGGGTGTTTCTCTTTTCATTCCGTTTCTTCCGCTGCTGCCGAAGCAGATTCTGCTCACAAATCTGATGACAGATTTCCCCGAAATGACTATTGCAACTGATAATGTGGATAATGAAATGGTTGAACACCCGCGCCGTTGGGATATTAAAGCTATACGCAAATTTATGATTACATTCGGACTCGTCAGTTCTGTATTTGACTATCTTACATTTGGTTTGCTTTTGCTGATTCTTAAAGTTGACGAGGGGCAGTTCAGAACAGGATGGTTTCTTGAATCCGTAATATCAGCTTCATTCATTGTGCTTGTAATCCGAAGCCGTAAACCTTTTTTCAAAAGCAGGCCGGGAAAATATCTGCAAATTGCTACATTCTCAATTGTAATTTTAACTTTAATATTACCTTACACTCCGCTTGGAATTGTATTTGGATTCAGTCCTCTTAGTATAACGACACTTTTGCTCCTATTACTGATTGTAGTACTATATATTTTCACTGCTGAAATTACGAAAACAATTTTTTATAAAAAAGTAAAGCTATAAGAAAATATTTAATTTAAGTAAAAAAATCATATAATAAATTTTTTAATATTATATAAATTAATGGATACTAAAAATAAATTCGGTAAAAGAATCATTGGTAAATGGGGCAAATACACTATATTTACTGTCAATGATGAAATAATCAGAGACTCCGCAGAATATGCAGAAGAGTTCAGTGATTACGGTTTGAATTTAGGTAAGAAAGGGTTATCGACATTGAATTTTAAATTCATTCCCGAAAATGAGATATGGATTGCAAAATCAATAAAACCTTCTGAAAGGAATTACATAGTAAGTAATGCTCTGGCATATATAAGGGGTATTGAAAGGGGTTTAAATCCGGGTGATTCATATGATAAAGCTATAAATAAAGAAAAATCAGTCCGCACGAAAGATGCCATTAATAAATTGCGGATTAAAAAATACAAGTCTTCTGATAAACCAACGCATAAAAATATTCCGAAAAAAGTTTATGTAAAAAAATACGGTGTAATAAAAGACAAAGAAGAAAATGTAAATGTTTTTATAATAAACGGAGAAGCAGTCCGTGATTTATATAAAACTGATTATGTAGAAGGCGGCCATGCTTATGTTTATGACTGGATTCCGTTTGATGAGATATGGATTGAAAAAATAGTAAAGCAAGACGAAATTCCTGTAATTATTTTACACGAATTTCTGGAACGGACATTAATGAAATATAAAAAGTTTCCCTATGTAAGGGCGCATATTGCAGCATCCAAAGTGGAATTTGAACACAGAGGGATATTCAATAAAAAAGATGCATTAAGCCTGACACGAAATATTATAATAAACAAACTTTTAAGAGATATTAAATATTGATAATAATGGGTGATTCTTATAGTAAAGCGAAAAATTTTTAAGATTCCTAAAATTTTGTTTAATTTATTTTACCAAAAAAGTAAAAACTGTACTAACCTAATCTCGATTATCAGAAATAATATCCTGCTTTCAGAACTGTATTACTTCCAATTTTACATTACCTTTTGAAACCGGTATGTATCAACTAAAACCAAAATCCGTATTTTTATATTTCTTGATATTAAATAAATTGGTTATAAATAATTAATTATCTTAGTTGTGCCGGGAAGTCTCCGCTCTTTGGAACTCCCGGTACAAATCGTTCCCTCTAATACTTTTTTATGCCATTAACAAAACAAAAAAAAACCAATTAAATAACAAAAAAAGCCGTTCGGCAAGGAACGGCTTTGAATTACTAATTAAATAAATTATAAATTATTTTATCAGCATCATCTTTTTTACCTGACTGAATCTGTCAGCTGATATTTTATAAAAATAAACTCCGCTTGGATATTGAGAGGCGTTGAATGCGGCTTCATATGTTCCGGGAGATTGTTTTTCATTTACCAGTGATTCAATTTCCCGACCGAGTGCATCTAACACAACAAGTTTTACATTCCCGCTCTTTGGAATTTCATAACGAATATTAGTAGTCGGATTAAAAGGATTGGGATAG
>PMIW01000013.1 GCA_003158365.1 Ignavibacteriota bacterium
AAATCATAGGTTTAATTAATTAATTATTTTCAGAATACTCAGATTGAATTCTTCTGTTATTTTTCGATTCTTTTTTAATCCAGCTTATATTCATTTATATAAGCTGGATTTTTAATATTTTATTTTCTGAATTCTGGTTTAATAATGAATTTATCAATAGAGGCCAAGTATGAAAAAATATTTGTTATTTTCTATAGCATTAATGATTATTGCCTTAACTTTTTTTTCATGTAGTAATAATAAAGAATCGGGAAAAAGAGTTGTAATAGCAATTCCTGCCGACGTTACGACTTACAACCCAATGTATGCCGCAAATGTTAACGAAGGGAGCATCTCCGAATTAATTTATTTGAGCTTGGCTGAATTTAAGTGGGACCTAAGCAAAGGCGATGTGACCACACAACCCTCCCTGGCAAAATCCTGGGAATGGTCGTCAGATTCATTGAGTCTTATTGTTCAATTGAGAGACGATGTATTCTGGTCGGATGGTGTTCAATTCAATGCGGACGATGTAGTTTTTACTTACGATCTTTATTCAGATGCCAAAACGCAAAGCAAGTTTTACGGTATGTTCAAAAACTTCTATGTTAAAGCTGATTTAAGCATTGATACCGGGAAATCTTTCGAGGTTTTATCTCCGTTTAAGATCAAAATTAATTTTAACAAAAATTCAGTACCAACTCTTAATGATATAGGTTATCCGATTCTTCCAAAACACATTTTTGAAAAAACCCCCAGAGAAGGGATGGCCAGCGCGGAAGTGAACCTTAAACCTGTTGGCACCGGTCCCTACATGCTTTCAGCATGGGAAAAGAATCAGTCAATTAAATTAGTCAGAAACGAAAAATCGATTTTGTACAATAAGTCGGTAATTCCTGAATTAATATTTAAAATTGTACCGGATTATAATGCAAGGATAAATCAGTTGAAGAGCGGAGAGATCGATTTCGCGGAAGAAATTAAACCGATTGATGTTGAAGATTTAAATAAGTACGATAAAATAAAAATTGAATTTCAAAAAGGCAGAAGCTATGACTACGTAGGCTGGAACAATATTGACCCGGATATTTATAATAAGACTAAAAAAATAGTTCCGAATAAATTATTCGGGAATGCTAACGTAAGGAAAGCGCTGACATACGGAATTAACCGGAAAACAATTCTGGAAGAATTTTTAGCTAATTACGGTGAAGCGGCTGTTGGCCCGATCGCGCCGATATTTAAGAATTCAATCAATGAGTCTCTAAAACCGTATCCATTCGACCCGGAAAAAGCCAAAGAAATTCTGGAACAGGAAGGATGGAAGGATTCGAACCTCAACGGTACTATTGACAAAAACGGTAAAGAATTTTCATTTACTCTAGCTATTCCGGGCGGAAATCCATTAAGAAATTTTACGGCAACCATGATAAAGGATAATCTTAAATCTATGGGAATAGATGTAACGGTTCAAACGGTTTAACCGCAGGTGTTTTGGGGCAGTGTATTAGCGAAAAAATACGACGCCTGGGTTGCCGGCTGGATGGTGCCGATTCCGATTAATTTAAAACAGTACTGGCACTCGGATTTAAAAAAGAATGTAGTAAATTTAAGCAGTTATCAAAATAAGGAAGCGGACAGATTACTGGAGAAGATGGAATCAAAGATTTCCAAAGATGAATTGAATAAAACTTATAAAGAGTTTCAATCCGTACTTTATGAAGACGCTCCCGTAACTTTCCTTTTCTGGAAAGATAATATAGTGGCTTATAATAAGAAAATTAACGGAGTGGCAGTAAGTCCGCTCGGCGTAGTACATAAATGCTGGAATTGGTCAATCTCAGAATAAATAAGAATGAAAAATTCAGTTACAAAAATCCTTTTTGTAAGACTGTTTTCTTCCATTGTAGTATTATTTTTGCTGATCACTTCAATATTTGTACTGTTGAGAATTGCCCCGGGTGATCCCTTGCAGAAATTTATTTCACAGGAATTCAGCAAGGAGCTTGCCGAGAAAGTAAGAGAATCGTTTCACTTAAATAGTACAATATCAGATCAATATTTGATTTTTGTAAAAAACTTAATTTCAGGAGATCTCGGGGTATCTTATAATTACCATTCTCCCGTCTTATACAGTGATAAAAGACTATTTATTATTTACGCATGTTTTTTCGTCCATATGTTTTTCGGTTCAGATAATTGTAAGCTACCAATTAGCTCTCATAGCATACAAAAAAAAAGGAAGTACAATTGATAAAGCGTTTTCGGGAATATCATTGGTTATTTATTCAATTCCGGGATTCGTAACAGCAATTATTTTGATATCTATTTTTTCCGTCAGTTTTCATATGCTCCCATCCTCGGATTTGAAGTCAATCAATTTTGATGAGCTCTCCTTCCCCCAAAAAATATTCGATTATTCCAGACATTTAATTCTTCCGGTCATAACCCTTTCGCTTGGCGGAATAATAATATTTTACAGATACTTAAGAGACAATTATAATTCAATCAGTAAAAAATCGTTTGTTTTGTTTTTGCGGACTCTCGGTTTGAGTGATAATGAAATATTAAAAAAACATATTATTCCAAATTCTTTGGGTCCTTTAATATCCGTCGCGGGAGTTCAGCTGGGAATGCTATTAAGCGGCTCTCTGATAACGGAAGTTATATTCGGTTTGCCGGGAATGGGCAGGCTTACCGTGAATGCGATTTTGCTGCGGGATTATCCGTTGGTGGTGGGCTGCACTTTTGTATCGGGCGTTTTAATAATATCATCAAATCTATTTGCCGATTTAATAAAAGCAAAAATTGATAAACGTCTTTTAAAAGAAATATTGAATTAAATGAAAAATAAATTCATGATATGGCATCTGTTGACTATGATTTTGTTTATCATATTATTATTAAGATATGGTTTTATATATGATATNNAATAATTTTGATTTAGCGATTCAGCAGTTGAGCTTAAATATATTTGATTACTTTGCTTCATTATTTATTCTTATTTGTGTCCCTGTTATTCTGTACTGGAAGAAAGACAAAATTAAAATATTGTTTTATAAAGCCGGCTTTACCAATTCTATTTTAACTATTTTAATTATCTTTACTTTCCTGGCGCCGATAGCAGCACCATCCCAATTCGATATTCAAAACAACATTTCCATTTCGAAATTATTAAAACCTCTGAGCACTAAAAAAATTATTATGTTAAGAA
>PMIW01000125.1 GCA_003158365.1 Ignavibacteriota bacterium
TTAAAGGGATTGGGATAGTTTTGAAATAATTTATAATTACTTACTATTATTTGATTTTTATTTTGAATATTTACAGTATTTTCATAAGTAGTAAATATCATACTGTTTTTTCCAACCATCCATCCAATATTGTTTTCCTTAAAACAAATATTATTGATGCTATAAGTGCTATTCCACAAATACCAACTAGTCCCGGAATTATTGGTCTTAAATATTCCATCATCTGCTCCTATCCATCCAGTTAAAGAATCCGAAAAACAAACAGTATTAAAATAACCTCTATCTGTATTATAACTTGAAAAATTTAAGACCCATGTATTTCCAAAATCAGTTGACTTAAACAGATGTCTCCAATCATAAGGAGGAAAAGATCCGGTAACATAATTACCTGTTAAAAATAAATTTTGTGGATTTTGAAAAAATATTGATGTGAGTTTATGGTTAATAAAACTTAGTATATTCCAATTTTGACCTGCATTAATTGATTTTAATATTACTGAATCACCTATTACAAAGCCTGTATTATCATTAATAAATAGTACTTGGTTAAGATTTTTATTAGTATTTGAATTAATAGTTATCCAGTTTTGACCTGCGTTTGTAGTTTTTTTCAAATCTCCATTATTCCCTGAAACCCACCCGCTATTACTATTTATAAAAAATATGGAGTTTAAATTATTACTTCCAATATTTTGCTCCGTCCAATTATTACCGGAATTAGTTGTTTTTAAAAAACTTCCGCTATTACCAGAACAGTATACTAATTGTGAATCAATTACAATTAAAGAATTAAGTGTAGATTGAGCAGTATACTGATTGCTCCAGTTAAATCCTCCATTAAAACTTTTCCAAATTGAACCATCATCACTGATAATCCAACCGGTTTTTATATTACAAAACTTTATTGATGTAATATTTCCTGTCGGAGGATAATAGCTATAAAACCAATTATTTCCTCCATTTGTAGTTTTTAATATATCACCTGAATATTTCGAAATAAATCCTGTATTTAAATCTTTAAAATACATAGAATATAAATCGGAATAAGGGCTTCCACCTTGATACCCTCTTTGAACAACCCAATTTATACCACTGTTCGAAGTGTGATATATTTCTCCATAAGTTCCACAAATCCAACCATTTAGACTATCCGCAAAATACATATCATTGTAATTAAAACCACCTGGTGTAATATTATAACTTGCCCAATTTAATCCCGAATTTGTAGTTCTTAAGATGCTCCCAGGATCTACCAATATCCAACCTCTTAAACTATCAATAAACTGAACCTCTTTATTACTTTGTCCTGAACTATTGGTAAATAATTCATATGTTATACCACCATCTGTTGTCTTTGCAAACTGATTATTGAATGCAGTAATCCATCCTATCATTGTATTTCTAAAATATATTGACATCACACGGGAATTTAGCCCATTTGGTAAATCCGTCCAATTCAAACCCCCATTTGTTGTTTTAATAATTTTTGCTTTTAAAGTGTACTGATCCGAACCACCGGCATAACCGGTATTTTGATTTACAAAAAATACATCTGTTAAATAAAAATAACCCGAAAGATTTGTATTAATAGATGTCCAATTTATTCCTCCATTTGTAGATTTTATTAAATTTGGATTATTATATCCTGTAACACCCCAAACTATTTGATCATTTAAATAAGATATTTTCAAAGAGTTTTCTATCACGTTATTACCAATATCCATATATAAAATTAATGGCTTACTCCAAGTTAATCCACCATCGGTTGTTTTATGTGCATATGTTCCATCAAAAACCATACCATTACTCTGAGATATAAATTTTAATTGATCAAGAGGTTTTCTAATATGTATTAATTGCCAATCGGAAGATTGAGATAACACTAAATTGCTAAACAAAAACTGAATAACATATATAATGATTATTAAATATTTCCGCAAAGTATTTTTCATAAACACTTCCTCCTGTTGATTTGGTAATTGAAACTATACTATAATTAACAAGTATTCAAGGAATAATTTTTCTCTTACGCAAGCAAATCTTCCAAATCGTCTTCCGTAATCAGTATTTCTCTTCCTTTTGCTCCCTGGTTGGGTCCGACGATTCCTGCGATTTCCATCTGGTCTACAATGCGCGCAGCCCTTGCATAGCCGAGTTTTAAGCGGCGCTGCAAAGTGGATGTGGAGCACTGCTGGAGTTTTAAAACTAGCCTTGCAGCTTCTTCGAACATTTCGTCCCTGTCTCCGTCGTAAGCTCCTCCTATTCTTTTTTCAATTATGGATGGTAATAAATATGGTTTGATAAATCCTTTCTGGTTTCCTATGAACTCAACAATTCTTTCGCATTCTTCCGTCGAAATGTATGCATTCTGTATTCTTATTGGTTTCGAGAATGATGATGATAAATAAAGCATATCGCCGTTTCTTAATAACTGGTCTGCACCCGAGCAATCGAGAATTGTTCTCGAATCTATTTTCGATGCAACCTGATAAGCAATACGCACGGGGAAGTTTGCCTTGATTACACCTGTGATTACATCAACCGATGGCCTCTGTGTTGCAAGTATTAAATGTATTCCGACCGCACGTGCCATTTGAGCTATGCGTGTAATCGGTTCTTCGATATCGCGTTTAGCAGTTATCATTAAATCCGCAAGCTCATCTATTATCACAACTATATAAGGCATTTTTCTGTGTCGTATGGCTTCTGTATTTTTTAGTTTTCCGAGAGCGTATTTTTCGTTGTATGCTTTAATGTCGCGCACACCTGCATTTGCAAGCTTGTCGTATCTCTGCTCCATTTCGATTTCAACACTCTTTAAAACCGAAACAGCATTAGTAGAACTCGTGACTATGCTTTCATTAATATCCGTTGTTGTTGCTATGAAATGCTTTCTTAATTTCGAATACAGGCTAAGTTCGATTTTCTTTGGGTCAATCATTACAAACTTCAAATCCGACGGATGCATTTTGTAAAGCAGGCTTGCTATGATGGAATTTATTCCTACGCTTTTTCCGGAACCAGTCGCTCCCGCAATCAAAACGTGTGGCATCTTTGCAAGGTCATCGACAAAGATTTTTCCGTCGATTAATTTTCCGAAAGCCGCTGTCAGCCTTTTATTGCTCGATTTGTATTCTTCCGAAGATATTACAGTTTTTATCCTTACAATCTGTGCCTTACTGTTCGGAATTTCCACTCCCACAGTGCCTTTTCCTGGCATAGGAATAATCATGCGGATTCCTTTTGCCTTCAGGGCAAGCGCAATATCATCCTGCAAAGCTTCTATTTTCGAAAGCTTAACTTCGGGTGAAGGGATAAGTTCATATAATGTAACAACGGGACCGGGTGTTGCAAAAACTTTTTCTATCTCAATNNTCAATTCCGAACTTTAAAAGTTTTTCCTGAAGAAGTTTACCGTTATGATTTACCTCTTCATCCGATATTACTTCAAATTCCTCTTTTGTAGGCTCATCGAGTAAATCAAGCGGCGGTGAAATATAACCTTCAAGTTTTTCCTCAATAAAATCATCTTCCTGCTTGCTTTCAAGCGAATCGAGTTCGTTTGAATTTTCCGGGTTGATATCTACTTCGGAAATATCTTCCTTCTTACCTTCCTTTATAAGCAAAGAATCTATATCTTTTTTATCTCTGTCTCTCCTGGGTTTCGGCTCTGCAATAGGTTTTACAGCTTCCTGTAAAGGTTCGGGTTCTTTTTTCTTTATCTTTTCTTCTTTTATTTCATTTGGCCTTTTAATTTCTGTTTCCTTAATCATCGGGTCTGCTTCTTCAAACTCTTTCTGGGTTTTCAGCTTCTGGATTCTTTCACGTTCCTTTTTTAATGCCTCAGCAATATCACTTAATGGCTGCACTTCGGCAGCTTCTTTAATTTCTTTTTCTTCCTGCTTTTTATCGTCTTTTAATTTTAAATCTTCTTTCTCTTTTTTGAATTTCTCCTTGATTTTATCCAGTAGAATTTTTAACCTGGCAAGCGTCTTAAGTATATTACTGTCAAAAAGTAAAAACGATGTAAGCGTGAACATTAATACTATAAATATCGATGCTCCGACATTTCCCATGAACTTATAAAATACATTCCCCAGAAAATCCCCGGCTACTCCGCTTACCCTTGTTGATATCATATCCTTCCCTGCAAATATCCTTACCAGTCCCGTACCTGATGATAGAATTACCATCATAAAAACTGAATATATGCTGAACGTGATTGCACGGTAAAGTGATTTTCCCCTGAAAATGGTATAACCCACTACGCAGACTGCAAGTGAAACTATGACTGAATAATATCCGAATATGTTATTTACAAAAATATTCGATGTGAATGCCCCGGCTATTCCTAGCCAGTTGTTGATTGTATATTGTGAAGAATAGGTTTCCTTCCTGAAGAAATCGAAAAACCCGATTCGCTCAAGAAGCACCTGATCTTTATCTGAATAAGAAATTATCGCAAAGAAAAAAAGTATCCCTATGAGAAAAAGAAGAAACCCGATTAATTTTTTCTTGAACGTTTCGGGAATTTTAAAGTCATCTTCTTCTTTTGGTTTTCTTTTTTTGCTCTCTTTGGATTTGCTGTCCTCTGAAAGACGCGATTTCATTTTCTTATTCATTTACTGATCTTAATTTTTTTCATCCGCGACATTTGTGATGTCTCACTTTCTATTTTTTCCGGCAACTTGATAGTACCATTGTGATAAACAGGCAGGTAGGAATAAGAATCGATACCCGCACATAATTTCAAATCTTCCTCAAATCCCAGTGATAGCAGATATTTCCCGTGTTCTGACTTTTTAAACATTTCCAGAATTTTTTCCCTTAATGGCAATCCGTTTTCCGTAACAAGACTGTTACCAAGTTTTAAACAGGCATATGCGGAATCATCTAAATCATATTCCGTTTTTGCGTTAACCTCCGAAAATAACTTATTAATTATTATTCCTGCGCAGACTGCATCTTCTATGCAAAAATTATTAAGCTTGCCCGAACAAACTATTATCGCATCTTCTTCCAGTGTTTTTATATGCTTGACAACTTTAGATAAATTTATAAATCCACCAAGTACACATGATTTTGCAAGCCTGGATTTTGTAATTGAAAGTGTTCCGTTTGTAGTACTGAATATAAGTGATCTGTCTTTTATCACTTCACCGGAATACTCGTACGGAGAATTACCGAGATTAAATCCTTCCACAATAGTTCCGTTCCTTTCACCGCAAAGCAGCGAATTTCCGAGACCCTTGGATATCCTTGCGGCAGTTGAAACGGATTCTGCCGGGATAATTTCTTTTGCCCCGTTAGCTAATGCAACCGTTATAGTGGTTGTGGCACGAAGAACATCAACAACTACAACGTTTTTATCCTTTAGAAAAAGGTCGTCGTTTATTAATGACTGCGTTAGATATACATCGATTTTATGCATGGTATGTTAAATTTAACTACAATAATTAAAAGCAAAAAGAGGAATTTTAATCCTCTTTTTATGGAAAATATTAAATATGTAAATAGAAAACAGTAAAAGCGTAAAATGATAATTTCATCAGGTCCATAATATTATTTTCTTTCACGCTTAACGTCTCACGTTTCACGGTCTTTATACTTTAAAACTTTAAACTTTTAACTTAAAAACGGCGTCTTCACGATTTTAGCCTTTATCCTTTTTCCTCTTACATCTATTTCAATTTCAGTCCCTATTTTTGCAAATGCGGTTTCAACAGATACAGTTCCTATATTTTTTCCGAGCATCGGAGAAGGTGAACCGCTTGCAACAAATCCGATTTTCTTTCCGCCCGAATATACATCCTGTCCGTGCCTTGCAACCATTTTATCATCTACTATAAAACCTGCCAGTTTCCTTTTCAAACCCTCGGTCTTGCTTTTCAAAATTGCATCGCGTCCGTTGAAATCACCTTTATCCAATTTTGTTATCCATCCCAGACTTGCTTCGAGAGGATTAGTTTTTTCGTCCATATCATTTCCGTATAACCTGAATGCATATTCCAGCCTCAAAGTATCCCGTGCACCTAAACCTATCGGTTTTATGTTGAATTCCTTACCTGCCTCAAAAATAGCATTCCATAATTTTTCGGATTTCTTTAAATCAGAATCTATGTAAATTTCAAAGCAAACTTTTTCGCCCGTGTAACCGGTATGGGAAATAATCGCATCAATTCCTGCCATTTTACCGAATTCGAAATTGTAATATTCTATTTTCGAAAGGTCTGTATCGGTAAGCTTTTGAAGTGTTTTCAGAGAGTTCGGTCCCTGAATCGCAAGCTGGGAAATATTATCGGAAATATTTTTCAGCACAACATCGCCGAATACATTTTCCTGCATCCATTTAAAATCCTTATCTACATTTGCCGCATTTATTACGAGAAGGTAATAATCCCCGCAATGATATACAAGCAAATCATCAACCATTCCCCCGTCTTTGTAACACATGGAAGAATACTGAACTTTTCCTTTTGAAAGAACAGTAATATCATTAGTTGTAAGTTTCTGAACGTAAGCAAAAGCATCTTTTCCGTGTACTTCTACTTCACCCATGTGGGAAACATCGAATACTCCAACCGATTCACGTACCGCCTTATGCTCGGCAATTATACCTTCATATTGAACCGGCATTTCATACCCGGCAAATTCAACTAACTTTCCCCCATACTTTTTGTGTAATTCGTTAAAAGCTGTCTTTTTCATAATTGATTTGTAATATTTTTAAGATTCATAAGATTCTTAAGATTTCCCTATTTTGTCATTCCGGCATGATTTAGGCCGGAATCCATTACCAAAAATTCTTAAAATTCTTAAGTTTTATAAGATTTATTTAAAATAACTTTTTTTAACTTTATTTCAGTGAAATCCACGTTCATTGTGTCCGCCGCGGCGGAAATGAAATCAGTGATGATTATCCGTTCAGNNTAACCGTAGTTATCATAAATCTGCCTTATCTGCGCAATCAAATCCATCCCGTTATATGATATATCATCAAGCCTTCCTACAAACGGACTTATAAGATATGCTCCGGCTTTAGCCGCAAGCAATGCCTGTGAGGGCGAAAAGCATAATGTAACATTGGTTTTTATTCCTTCTTCACTGAATATCTTTACAGCTTTTAATCCTTCCTTAATCAATGGAACCTTGACAACAATATTTTTATGAATCTTCGAAAGTTCTCTGCCTTCTTTTAATATACCTTCGCAATCGACCGAAACTACCTCTGCGCTTACATCTCCATCAACTATTGCACAAATTTTTTCAAGCATCTCCCTGAAATTTTTGTGACCTTCTTTTGCAACTAAAGATGGATTAGTGGTAACGCCATCCAATAGCCCCATATCAGCCGCTTCTTTTATTTCTTTTAAATTGGCTGTATCTATGAATATTCTCATATTCTTGTGATTTATTTAATAAATAGATTTATTCAATTTATTCAATTTTATTGATATAAAAAATTCAAAAGGATGGTATTTAGAAGTCTGTAGTCTGAATTACCACCGCCTGTCATTCCGGAATGTTTTTAGCTGGAAACGTTCTTTGTTCAGCGAAGCTAATCCATGAAGCATAATAAACAATAAAAATTGGAATGAGTAATTGTACTTATAAAAAATAAGCATAATGCTCTATTTCCTATGAAATTAAAATCTTCCAAATTTGTAATAAATATTACCGTGTCGGGAGTCTCTCCGATTTATCGGAGGACTCCCGACACAAAAAACTTAAATCCAATATCTATGAAAACAGGCAGAGACATAAAATTCATCATTTATCAGGTTCTTTATATCTTTGTAATATGCGTGATAGCTCTTAAAGGCGCTGATATTAACCTTGAAGAAGTTCTCGATGCAAAAACGGTCATACCAAAATCCGTGGCGGACGAGATGAAAAGAAAAATAGATTCACTTCTGGCTCTCGGCATTAAACCTGAACTAAATTGGGATGAATCCAAAATATATTCAAAAGAAGATGTGGATAAAATGCTGGCGGGAATGGAGCCGATAAAGATGACTAATACTTTTACGGGAAATTTTACCGAACCGCAAAAAGTTAATGACGAAAATCGAAAGGAAAAAGAACCCCCTAAAACCGATAAACTTGCAACAGTCCAGGGTATCGAATTTACCCAATACACAAGACCAAAAGTTACAAACCCTTACAGCGAACCGCTCGAAATCTATGGCGACGGAAAACTCATCGTAACAATTCCTTCAAAAAGCAGTGCAACCGTTCCGGTAAACGGAGAAAGCAGTTTTACATTTAAAGTCGGGGATGCCAAAGATACAAAATCAACAAAAGAAAAACAGTCACCGAAAATCGATATTCAAAAAGTCGGTCCGGGCGGACCCGATGCAAGCCTCCGCTCTGTGCAGAATGCGGTCGGATTCAGAGTTACTGTAATATCGAATTACCCGGGCGATCTTGATGTAAAAATCGGCGGACCTGTTTCGGTCAATCAGGTAAAATCAAATATTTTTGATGTAACATTAACATTACTTGGCTCTGAAAATGCCTTTAAAAGCTGGTCGAACGGAAAAGAAGAACCTTACAAATCCAGTTTCACGGTTTCTGTAAAAGATAAATATAATCCTAAATTAAATTTATCTCAAATCGGAGTATTTACATTCGGCAAGTGGTAGAATTCTCACTTGCTTTTTAATTTAATATACCATATTTTAGTATGGGTATTCGTTCTTTGACATAAACTGGAATGTAAAATAAACAGATATGGTAAAGGTGAAGTTTAGGTGAAGCTAATGTGAAGTTTTTCGGCGTAATTTCTTCACCTTGAATGCAAAAAGTGAATTTTAATTCTATTGGCTTGTATTTTAAATTACTGTAAATAAATAATTAATAAAAAAAGTACCACAAAAGTACTACAAAAGTACCACACTTTTTTTTCAC
>PMIW01000139.1 GCA_003158365.1 Ignavibacteriota bacterium
CAACAAAAAATTATATACAATATTTCTACTGCAATTGCTTCTGTCGTACTTTTAATCTGTTTGGGTGTCAGTTTCGTGATTTCACCGATACTCGGATTCGTATATTTATTATTCATTGTCTTTTTCGGTTTTATTTTCGGATTGCCATATTTGCGGAATAAAAAAAATAAACGCCTTCTCGGATCGGGACTGCGGGCAAACGGAAAAATAATTGAGCTGTGGGATACAAATGTTACTGTAAATAAGCAACCTCAGATAGGAATGGTTATCGAAGTAACTCCTAGTATTGGTATTTCCTTTAAATCGGAGATTAAACTCGTTATATCCCGTTTAGATACTTCTTATTATCAGGTTGGTGTTAATTGTATAGTAAGATATAATCCAAATAATACAAAGACTATTGTAATTGAAAGTGTCGGAAGTTCATTAGATAATCAAGATGGTTCTTCGGGTGATTTGGATTCAATTGTGAATCAATTTTTTAACAAATAATATAAATTAAACAGAATTTTTTTTTAATATTAAAGCTGGCAGATTTACTTCCGGCTTTTATTTTTACGAATTACTGGAAATTACCAACCGGGTCCCCGCACTTTTCGCATCAAGCCGATGGAAGAGATTGATAAAATTTGACGGAGGAATATGTAAATAAAANNCAATTTAATAGAAAATATTCTTTGAAAAAATTAAAGGGAACAGCTGAAAACACCAATAAATACAGCATTTTAGAGGGTTTATACCTTTTGGTTTGAATTTAGAATTCGCATTTCATATTTTTGTCTAAAGTATCGGGGTGTGGCCCAGTTGGCTAGGGCACCTGAATGGGGTTCAGGGGGTCGGCAGTTCGAGTCTGCCCATCCCGACATTTAAGCTCAATAGAAATATTGAGCTTTTTTTTGTTTCCGTCCAGTTAATCCCGAAAACACAATGGACTCAAAAGACTCAAAAGACTCAAGACTCTACACACTTTATTTCAGCAACTTTTAAGCGTAAATCAAAGTTTCTAATATTGCATACTTATTTAGCCGGCAGGATAAAAAATCCAAAATTTTTTAAATTCGTTTTAATTTATTTTAAATTTCTTAGGAGGAAATAAAAAATGCCAATAATAAGAGAAAAAGCAATAGATTCCAAAGTAACGGAATTCCAAACCAAAATCTGGGGGGCGAGAGCCAGAGACTGGGCAGAGTACCAGGAAATTCAGGCTAAACCTTTGTATGAAGCAATTCTGAACAAATGCAATATTAAGTCCAGCACAACATTACTCGATGTGGGATGTGGTACCGGACTTTTTTGTTACCTGGCTTCGAGCCGGGGTGCAAGAGTATCGGGATTTGAAGCTTCAGAACCATCACTGAAAATTGCAAATGAACGCGTAAAAAACGGGAGCTTTATTTTAGGTGATATGGAAACCCTTCCTTACGAGGATATGTCATTTGACATTGTAACCATAATAAACGCCGTCCAGATGCATGAAGACCCGCTGGGCGTTTTGAAAGAATGCGCAAGAGTTACTAAACGAAGCGGAAAAGTAATAATAGGTACTTTTGCGTCCGAAGAGGAATGCAGGAGCTCCGTTTATATAAAATCGGTTTTATCTCTGATTGATTCGACTAACGAAATAAATCCCTTCTCATTTTCAGGCAGAGGTGAGCTTGAGATGCTATCTGAAAATGCAGGGCTGACGATTCAATCGGGCGAAACCATTGATTGCCCGTGGAACTATAGTAACGAAGAAATTATGATGAAAGCACTGTTATCACCGGGAATAACAGAAATTGCTATTCATCAGTCGGGAATGAATAAAGTGAAAGAAACCATTCAGAAATCGGTTTCATCATTTAAGACTTCATCGAAAAGTTACCATATTCCGAATAAATTCCGCTATTTGATAACCACAAAATAAAAATGAAAATCTCCGTTCTTTAATTTGATAATTATGGAACGGAGAATTATCTTATCATTCATCTTAAAATAATTCACTTATAAAATACTGCGATTTACGACTGTTTTTTTATTTAAAAATAAAATATTTTTATGTGGATTTTTTCATAATTAATAATCCGTTTATGGAAAAAGAATATAATTATTCTGTCCGTGACCTGCCCAAATCTGAACGACCACGGGAAAAACTAAGGGATAAAGGAGCATCAAATGTTTCATCCTCGGAGCTCCTTGCAATCATACTCGGGAAAGGTGTTAAAGGAGAATCTGTGCTCCTGACAGTGCAGAAAATGATTTTACATTTTGGCGGTCTGCATAATTTACTCGAAGCTTCTTTGAATGACCTGATGAAAATTCGCGGAATCGGTCTGGCAAAAGCCTGCCAGCTTGTCGCAAGCTTTGAACTCTCAAGAAGACTAATTAATGAAGACCTTGAAAAGGAAAAGAGCAGGGTTGGTCGAAATGCAATTACAAAACCAGAAGAAATTATTAAATATATTAAACCCGAAATCGAGGATTTCTCAAAAGAGAATTTTTTTGTCGTTAGCTTCGATGTAAGGAACAGGGTGATTGGAATTGATAAAATATCCAAGGGTACTTTGAGCGCAAGCCTTGTCCATCCGCGGGAGACTTTTGAATCTGCAATCAGAAAACATGCGGCGCAGATTATTGTCGCTCACAACCATCCCTCAGGAGACCCCGAACCCTCCGAAGATGATATCAGGATTACTAAACGTCTTTATGAAGCGGGGAAAATTATGGGAATAGAACTGATGGACCACATCGTTATTACTAAGGAAAGTTATTGCAGCCTGAAAGACAAAAACGTCTTTTAATGCTGAAACGAAGTACTGCGAATCTAATTATGAAGTAGAGCTTTTATTGCTTTGTATGAAGAGTATTTTATTGAGTTTTGCTTTTCATTCAGAATTCATAATTTATAATTCTCAATTTAAATTTAACATTGTACAAATTTGGAATATAAAGACTATTATAAATCGCTGGGAGTAGAAAAGACCGCTTCCGCAGCCGAGATTAAAAAAGCATTCAGAAAGCTTGCAATGAAATACCATCCCGATAAAAATAAGGGAAATAAATCCGCTGAAGATAAATTCAAGGAAATTAACGAAGCAAATGAAGTACTGAGCGACTCTGCAAAGAGAAAAAAGTACGATGAGCTTGGAACAAATTATCAGAATTATCAGCAGTCCGGCGGTGACCGGGGTCAGGGATTCGACTGGTCGCAGTATGCAAACCCTGCTGGAGGCGGCGGACAGCAGAGTTATTCGTTCAGCGGTGACTTCGAAGATATATTCGGAGCCTCGGGGCATTCGGATTTCTTTGAAACTTTGTTTGGCGGAAGTTTCGGCGGTGCTCAGAAAAAAAAACGCGGCGGAGGAAGGTCAGTACAGTCTCGCGGACAGGATTATCAGGCAGAAATGGATATTACTCTCGAAGAAGCTTACAGCGGAACAACAAAAGTTTTTAAACACGACGGACAGTCTATTAAATTGAATGTCAAACCCGGAATACCCGACGGACATCTTCTGAAAATTCCCGGGAAAGGCTCTGCAGGCAGGGGCGGCGGACAGGCAGGGGACTTGCTGATTAAAATAAATATTCTGAAGCACAGTGTTTTCGAAAGAAGATGGGATGATTTATATGCTGACCTGAATGTTGATTTATTTACTGCGCTGCTCGGCGGGAAAGTTCAATTCAAAACTCTGAAAGGTACAATAAAAATAGATATCGCAAAAGAATCCGAATTCGGAAAAACTCTCAGACTTCAGAAACTCGGTATGCCGAAATACGGTCTGGCAAACGAATCCGGCGATATGTACCTGAAACTGAATATTCAGATGCCGAAGAATTTATCAGCAAAAGAAATTTCCTTGTTGAAGGAAATTCAGAAGTTGAAAAGTTAGAGAAGAATTGTTCTTTTAATTAATTATCATTTTTAAATCTCTTTATTTCAATTTAGAAATTCACTATTTTACAATTTATTTGTGGGAATGGACCCGATTTATCGGGATTAGACTGCAAAAAATATCGCGGGAATGGCGAAACTGGTAGACGCACCATCTTGAGGGGGTGGCGCCACGTCGGCGTGAGGGTTCAAGTCCCTCTTCCCGCACTACTTACCAATGTATAATTTTTCCAATCTTTTATTTACTTGTTTATATATTTCTTTAATATAAAATAAAAAGGTAAGCCTAATAATAGAACCGCAACACTAATCAGACCGGAGATGTAGTCCTGCGAGAATGCTTTGAAAGAAACTATCAGCAGGAATATTATAAAAATCGCGGGGATGATTGGATGGACTTTGAATCCTGTATATTCTTCACCCTCTGTTTTTCTTTTTCTGTAAACGAAAATTGTCGAGGCAACAACTGCAATCACAAGGTTATCGTTGAACATAATAATATTAATCAGCTTATCGAACTGTCCCTGATAGATAATAAAGATTAAAATTATTGCAGTAAGAAATGTAAGAGTGAATTCCTGCACCTGAGTCTTATCGTTTACCTTCATGAACTTCGCAGGTATCACTTTATCTTCCGCCATTGCGTGAAATATCCTCGGCAGGTGCATCATGGAGACATTTACAAATCCCGCGGCAGAAATAAAAATTATAAATGAAATAATTTTACTTCCCGCATTTCCGAAAATAATCCTTGCTGTATCTGCAGCGATAAGAGGGGAGTTTGCAATCCCTTCTATGCCAAGCAGTCTGTAATATCCAAAGTTTATTAACAGGTAAAGTACTATTGTAACCCCTACTCCGAAAATTATCCCGCGTTTCAAATTTCTTTTTGGCTCGATTACGTCGGCACTGAGATTCATTATCAACTGGTATCCGCCGTAAGTAAAAAACACAGCTATCAGCCCGTTCGAAAATGCCGAGAAAAGTGAATTGTTCTGTATCAGCGGCGCCGGAGTTGAAACTGTGCTGTTTCCAGAAATAAAAATTGCGAGGAAACTGAAAATAATAATTATTCCTACTTTAGATATTGTAATTATATTTAATATCGTAGCGCTTGTTTTTATTCCGAGATAATTTATTATAAATAAAATGATAACTATACAACTCGCAGTTATTTTAAGTCCGAACGGTGAATTAATACCTTCGATAGGAATAAGTGATGATAAATATTCTGAGCCGAGAATCATAACCGCAGCATAAGTTGCACCGCTTGTGATAATTACTCCGAGCCAGTTAATCATAAACGCAACTGCAGGGTGGTATGCCTCCGAGGCAAGCTTGTAAAATCCGCCTGCGAATGGTTTCCTCGAACCGATTTCCGCAAATGTTAACCCCCCAAGCAGTGCAATTATACCTCCCGTTATCCACGCCGCAAAGAAAAGTTCAGAGCTTCCTGTTTCTTTTGCAACAAGCGCAGGTGTTCGGAATATTCCTATTCCGATTACAAGACTTACGACTGCAACGGTTGTATCGAGCAGGGTTAACTTTGGTTTTATGCTCATTTATTTTATTGTACTCCGTATGTATCTATTAAATAGACCAATGACGAAAGTGCTGCTCCACCGAGCTTCAGTTCACGCGGATGGATATTTTCAAAAGTATCATTTGCAGAGTGATGAAAATCAAAATATCTCTGCGAGTCGCACATCAAGCCGATTCTGGGGAATCCCAGGTCTTTAAGGTAATATATATCTACTGCGCTTCCCCCCGTGATGAAAAAGTAAATTCCATATGGCATCAGTAAATTTCTGAATGAAGAAATTTTATTAAACTGCTCATCTGTAGCTTCCATAATAAATCCGTTTGGAACAGTTCCTCCTGCATCTGATTCTAATGCTGCAATATGTTTTTCATTTTTTTGCTTAACAACCTCTGCATATTTCCTTCCGCCTCTTTGCGCAATCTCTTCATCCATAAATGCGACGAACCTGATTGTGTGCTGCGGTCTGATGTTCAGTGCTTTGTAAATTCTCAGTACTTCCATTGCGTGAATAACTCCTGCGCCATCGTCGTGCGCGCCTTCACCAATATCCCACGAGTCAAGATGTCCGCCTACAACTATAATTTCGTCCGGATAAACAGAGCCTTTTATTTCACCGATTACATTGTGTGAAACTTTTTCGGGAAACTCTTCGCAGGTCGTCCTGAAATATACTTCAAGAGATTTATCCATTTTTAAATACCTGCTCAGTAAATCCGCATCATTTGTACTGATTGCAATTGCCGGTATTTTGGTTACAGAATCAGCATAACGCATTACGCCTGTATGCGGAAAATCATATTTGGCAAGAGTAACGGAACGGATTATTATTCCTATTGCTCCGAGCCTTGCACCTTCTACAGCGCCGTGTACACGCGGTCCGACTGCATCGCCGTATGCTTCGAATGTATTGAAGAATTCCTGCTTTGCGGGATTGTTAAAAAATACAATCTTTCCTTCTACATTTTTTCTGCCGAGTTTCTGCAGCTCTTCGAAAGATTTAACTTCTACTATATTGGCCTTGATGCCGTCTTTTCCGGTACCAATTGATGTCCCGAGCGCACAGCAGTTCAGTTCTTTCCTGCCGAACATTTCCGAATTAAAATAACAATATTCCCTTTCTCCTCTTTCCCAGTTCCTCACCATGCATTCCTGAGTATATACAGTATCAAGTTTCATTTCCGATAAAGTCTTGTAAACCCATTCAACGGCATATTCCGATTGTATGGAACCCGCCACCCTGTGTCCTATATTTTTGCAGAGGTAGCGGAGATTATTGTACCCTTCATCGCTTGTGAGAGCTTCCCTGTAAAAATTTCCTATAATAGCGGAATCACTTTGCTGCGCGGTGATATAATTATTAAAACTTAAAAGAATCAGAAATGAAAAAAGTAAATTTTTTATCATGAGAAATGGTGGTTATTTTTTATTTAATTTTTTTAATTCTTTTACCTGATATACGTTTAAACCTTCGGTTTTGTTACCCGAAGATAAACAAAGAAAAAATATTTTAATGGTTTTTATAAGTACATCTGTATAGTCGAATGCCTCATTCAGGTCTTTACCTGTTGAAACACATCCGTGTTTTTCCCAGATGACAATTTTATGCTTATTAAATTTTTTCCTGGTCTTAAGCGCAAGTTTTTTTGAACCTGTTAGCTGATAAGATATAAATCCTATTCCCTCCGGAAATAAAACCGGGACTTCGGGTTGAATCGCGGATATCAGTTTATTAATACTTTTTTCGGATTTGAAATTTTTCAAATTTGTAAGAGCAATAACCTCGGCTGGATGTGTATGCAATACGACTTTTTCACCGGTGTTTTTTCCCGCAAGTAGATTCTGTAATTCAAGATGAGTGAATAATTCCGATGTAGGGTTTTTGTCTGAAATATTATCGAGCGATATAATAGTATATGCATTCCCTGATTTGTTGAAATATAGAAGGCATAGTCCTTGAACCGGATTCACGGCAATACCCCTCATTCTGCAGCCTGAACAAGTAATTAAAATATACTGGTTTCTAAGATGCTTATATGTCTTATTTAACCTCACATAACCCGATTCCGGAATCTGAAATTTAATTTTTTTACATAAACCGGTAATATTAATTGAAAAATTTCCTGCATTCGACTCTGCCCAGCCTTTACTCCAGAGCAAACCCGAGATTTGCTTAATTTCCTCGAGTACGCGCATTATATCCGTATTTTTTGATATTTTCATCATTTAATAATTATTAGCTTAAAATATCAAACTATTAAGATTATGAAAATGCACAAATAAATTAACTTGATTTTTTAACGAAATAATAATATTTTTACTCTTTTAAACACTAAATTTTAATTTAAGCAGAATTGATAAAGAAACACTACGAAAGTTACATCATAGTTGATGGAAATTACGAAGATAATGTAATTGAAGAAATTATAAAGAAATACGATGCATTCTTCAAGAAAAACGAAGTCGAAATAAAAAACATCGACAAAATCGGTAGGAGAAGAATGGCTTACCAGATAAAAAAGAAACAAAATGGCTTTTATATTTGTTTTGAATTAATAGCTAAGCCGGATGTAATTGCAAAGCTTGAAAGAACTTATAAACTTGATGAAAACATAATAAGATATCTTACCATTGAAATGGATAAGAAGACCTTGAAAGAAAAAGATGATTACCTGAAGAAGAGAACAATGATGGCGGAAGCAGCAATTGAAAAGGAAAATAAACCGGTTGAAAATTCGGAAGTTACTGCTGAAGCGAAAGCTGAAGCAAAACCCGAAGCAAAATAAATAGTGTTTTTTATAATACAAGATTTATCAATTAATTAATTAAAAACAAATAATATTTTATTTGGAGGAAAATCATGGCTGAATTCAAGATGCCCGAATTAAATTCTGTAGTTATAGCCGGGAATTTGACTAAAGATCCGATTTTTAGACAGACGACAAACGGTACTCCGGTGGTTAATTTTTCAATCGCCAGCAACAGAAGATTCAGAGATAAAAATGAAGACTGGAAAGAAGATGTGTGCTACGTGGGAGTCGTTGCGTGGAATCGTTTGGCTGAAAGCTGCAGGGATAAATTAAGAAAAGGTAATGCGGTTCTGGTTGACGGTGAATTGCAAAGCAGAACTTTTAAAACTGAAGACGGAAATAACAGAACAATCGTAGAAATCAAAGCAAGAAGAATCCAATTCCTTAATAAGAGAATGGGCGGAAACGGTGAACATGTTGCACAGGATGAACCATCGACATTTACTGATGATAGTTTCGATTCATTGTTGTCACCCGAGGATACCGATTTATTACACGAAAAATAGATCTAAATTTTTAAAAACCGAATTTAAAACAGGGTGGGTTTTTAACCACCCTTTGTATTATATTTAAAAAATCGTTAGGAAAAATGAAAATTATATTAAAACAAGAACACGATATATTAGGCGCTATCGGAGAAATAAAAGAAGTTAAAGACGGATATGCGCGCAATTATCTTATTCCAAGAGGAATAGCTGTTACAGTTACACCTGCGAATTTAAAAACATTCGAAGAAGTTAAAAAACAAAAAAGCAGAAAAGTCCAGAAGGAGATCGATGTAGCCAATAAGCTTTCTACCGATTTGACTAATACTGTGCTTACCGTATATGTAAAAACCGCTGAAGATGAAAAGATTTACGGTTCAGTTACTGCCCAGACGATTTACAATATGCTGAAAGAAAAAGGATATGAAAATATCGAAAGAAAAAAGATTTTACTGCCTGAGCATATTAAAACACTCGGCGAACATTTTGTGGATATTAAACTGCATGCAAATGTAACCGCAAAAGTAAAAGTAATTGTTGAAAAAGAAAAAGAACCTGAAACAGAAGTTCCGGTGGAAAATAATACAGAAGTTACTCCGGCCGCAGACAGCAATTAATTTGAGCTAATGAGTTTGAACCAATCCATCCCGATGTTATCGGGATGGATTTTTTTATTTTCGCTTTTTATATGTACTTGAAATAGCATTCTAATATAAGTATTTTTAAGAAAATATTTTTTTATATAAATAAAAATCATGGACGAAAAATCAACACTTGAAACTAACGAAATACCTGTGAATGGAAATTCCAAAGCAGAGATTAAATCAGTATCCGATGTGACCATTAGGTTTGCAGGCGATTCCGGCGACGGTATGCAGCTTACAGGAACCCAGTTCTCCGATGCTATTGCGGCTGAGGGAATGGATATGGGAACGATTCCCGATTATCCGGCGGATATACGCGCTCCCGTAGGTTCATTATACGGAGTGAGCGGTTATACGATTCACTTCTCGAGTCATGATATTCATACACCCGGCGACCAGGTCGATGTGCTTGTTGCTATGAACCCCGCCGCATTAAAAGTTAATTTAAAAGATTTAAAAAAACATGGTATAATAATAGCAAATTCGGATTCATTTGATAAAAAAAATCTTGACCTTGCCGAGTTTGCGGAGAATCCGCTTGAAGACGGTTCACTCGAAGGATACAGCGTTTACGAAATCCCGATAACCAAATCCACGCTTGAAGCATTAAAAACTATGAACCTTCCGCCAAAAGCGGCTCAAAGATGCAAAAACTTTTTTGCACTCGGAGTTGTGTACTGGCTCTATAATAAAAAATTCGATTTTACTTTAAACTGGCTTGAAGAAAAATTTGCAAAACAACCCGAGATGATTGAAGCAAATTCAAGAGTATTGAAAGCCGGATATTATTACGGTGAAACAACGGAAATATTTACTATAAAATTTGAAGTGAAACCTGCGGATTTACCTACAGGTGTTTACAGAAACATAAACGGAAATGAAGCTGTGGCTCTCGGACTTGTTGCAGGTGCAGCAAAAGCAGGCCTGCAGTTATTCCTCGGAAGCTATCCCATAACTCCTGCTTCCGAAATTATGCAGAATCTTTCCAAGTATAAAAGATGGGGCGTTAAAATGTTTCAGGCTGAAGACGAAATCGCGGGAATCTGTACTGCAATAGGCGCTTCTTTTTCAGGTTCGCTCGGCGCTACATCCACAAGCGGTCCCGGTATGGCTTTGAAATCAGAAGCAATCGGACTTGCCGTTATGGCAGAACTTCCTCTTGTCATAATTAACGTGCAAAGAGGCGGACCTTCTACAGGTTTGCCGACTAAAACAGAACAATCTGATTTATTCCAGGCAATGTACGGAAGAAACGGCGAATGCCCCGTTCCGGTTCTTGCTGCAAGCTCTCCCTCTGATTGTTTTACAATGACTGTCGAAGCAGTAAGGCTTGCTGTAAAATATATGACTCCAGTAATTTTACTTTCGGATGGTTATATCGCACAGGGCGCTGAACCGTGGAAAGTCACGAAGTTCTCCGATTTACCGGAAATGAAAGCTGTGTTCAGAACAAACAGCGACGGATTTTTCCCGTATACAAGAAATGAATTTCTTGCTCGCCCGTGGGTGAAACCCGGAACCAAAGGACTCGAAAACAGAATCGGAGGTCTTGAAAAACAAAACGTTACGGGTAATGTCAGCTATGACCCTGAAAATCACCAGTTGATGACAAATTTAAGGGCAAAGAAAATAAAAAGAATTGAAAACGATATCCCCGAACTCGAAGTAATTGGCGATAAAACCGCGGAATTACTTGTGGTCGGATGGGGAAGCACAGGCGGCGCAGTTGCTACTGCTGTGGAAAATCAGCTTGCCAAGGGAAGAAAAGTTGCTTATGCCGTGATGAGATATATGTTCCCAATGCCGAAAAATACTCATAAAGTATTAAAGCAATTCCCGAAAATATTGATTCCTGAAGTTAATAACGGACAGCTCAATAAGCTTATCCGCGCTGAATTTTTAATTGACCCGATTTCATATACGCAGGTAAAAGGATTACCGCTTAAAGCCCGCGAAATTGAAAACAAGATTGAAGAAATTTTAAAAGTTTAAATTTAAATCTTAAAAAAATGGCTGAATCAAATAAAGATAATACAAAAACCGAAAACATATTACCAATATACACGGCAAAAGATTTCACTTCCGACAGGGATGTACGCTGGTGTCCGGGCTGCGGAGACTATTCCGTGCTTGCTCAGGTGCAAAGGTCCTTCCCGCAGATTATCGGCGAGAAGAAAGAAAAATTTGTTGTCATTTCGGGAATTGGATGCTCGAGCCGCTTNNTTGCTCAGAAGAAATATAGACGTGAATATCCTGCTTTTCAATAACAGGATTTATGGTTTGACAAAAGGTCAGGTATCCCCGACTTCCGAGCACGGAAAAGTTACGAAGTCATCACCATACGGCTCAATCGAATATCCCGTTAACCCTGTTTCACTTGCACTTGGAATGGAAGGAACTTTCATTGCCCGCACAATAGATAGGGACCCGAAACATCTTCAGGAAATGATTTTGAGATGCTATAAACATTACGGAACGTCATTCCTTGAAATATTGCAGAATTGCGTAATATTTAACGACGGTGCTTATGCAAAATATACCGATAAAGAAACCAAAGAAGATAACCTTATTTATCTTGAAACCGGAAAACCGCTTGTATTCGGTAAGCAAAAAGATAAAGGAATAAAACTCGACGGATGGAAACCTGTTATTATAAATCTGAATGACGGCAAATACAGCATAAACGATTGCCTCGTGCACGATGAAACTTCAAAAGACCTTGCATTTATTCTCAGCAGTTTCAGCGATAACCCGTTGCTTCCAATGCCGCTTGGAGTCTTTCTCGATAGGCAGCGTAACAGGTACGAAGTCGAAATGGAAAACCAGATTGCGGATTCAAGAAAAAAATCAGGTGAAGGAAAAATTGATGAACTCCTGATGGGCAATTCCACCTGGGAAATAAAATAAAATTCGTTCTGTGCATCCCGATCTGTCGGGATAATAATTGCCATCCCTGCATGCTCTTACCGGAGATGACTCTTGATTCTTTCAGAACGTTACCAAGCTCCAGCTTGATAATGGTACAACTGATTTAAGAGTATAAAATATTAAACCGTTCTCCAAAAAAGGGGAACGGTTTTTTTAATCCTATAATCCTTTAATCCTATAATCTTAATTCAGACAATTATTTCGAATCCAATATCGCTTTCAGCCCGTCAAGGTTTCTGGCAATGATGGTACCCGGGATTTTTACTACTGCACCTATTTGTGCAATAAAGCTACCCTGCACTTCACCTGTTTTATACGTAGTGAATCCGATTCTATATAAACCTTTAACGAGTGCTTTTGTCGGATTGCTTGCATCACTTGTAATTCTCATAAGAGAATTGTATTTATTTCCCGATGGCTGTTTTGGAAGTTCGCCCGAATCGTCATTTTGTCCGTAAGATGTCCAGCTCCCGTTTTTCACGTTTTCCACAAAACCTGAGTCATTTAATATTACACTCGACCTTTCAAGTGAAATCCAGGTATCGAAATAACTCGTTTTGTCATTCGAATTTTCTTTATATTCATCCATTACATAATCCGGTTTTTCAGGCTTCATATCTGTAACTGGGGATACCATTCTTATTCCAATTTCAGGTACAGCAGAAGGAACCCAAAGATAAAGATAGTAATATTTCTTTCCGCCGCGCTCTTCATCAGGTGTAGAGCCGGATTTAATGTAACCGTAATAACTTACAACATCCGTATAAGGAAGTCTGATTTCCTGTCCGAATACGGTTTTCTTTCCAAGGTCTGCATCGAAGGTCGGAAGCTTTTGCGCGTTCGAAAATTTAACCATAAACAAAGAAATTGCGATGAGAAGAAAAATTTTTTTCATAATTAATATATTTTAATTTATATTTCACATTTCAAATTCAAAAAACTTCTAATTCCTAAAAATTATTTTATCAAAACCATTTTTTTTGTTTCTGAATAATTATCAGAAGTCAGTTTGTAAAAATATACACCGCTCGGATAACTTGCTGCATCGAACATTATTTCATAATTTCCTGCGGGTTTCTTTTCATTTACCAATGTCTTTACTTCATTACCAAGTATATCGAATACTTTTAAGGTTACCAATCCGGTTTTGGCAACCTGATATTTAATATTCGTTATCGGGTTAAAAGGATTCGGATAATTCTGGCTTAATGAAAATTTCTCGGGAATATTATTGCTGTAATTATTCACTCCAAGAGGCTGACCTTCTGTAAGATTATAAATTATATCAGGGGTTACATTCACGAATGTCTGCTGAAGCCCGCTCGGCCATCTTACAAATAAACTGTCTATTATAGTTGCTGTGCCGATTCCAAAATGAACAACAAGGGAATTCTGGCCTTTTCCTCCCGAACCACCTTCGACCTCGCGAATCTGGCTTAAGCTTCCTGTCTTAATTCTGACTCTTGCACCTATTGCAGACCTGTTTGAATTCGTACCTATTAATCTCATTTCAATCCACTTATTTGAATTACCTGAATTTCTATAAAGTCTGTTTTCACTTCCGTTATTGTTAAGATATAAATCAAGGAATCCGTCGTTATCGAAATCTCCCCAGGAAATACAGCTTGAATGTCTTACGTCACCCATACCTATCGAAGCCGAAATGTCCGTAAACACTCCATTATCGTTCCTGTACATTTTGTCGGGATATCCCTGACCCTTCGCTACATATAAGTCGAGGTCGCCGTCATTATCTATATCAGCCCACCCGCAGGAATATGACTGCCCCTGGTCGTTCACACCTGCTGTGACTGCGACATCGGTAAATGTTCCGTTCCCGTTATTTTTGTAGAGCTGGTTAAATCCGTTTGTGCTTGCAAGATATAAATCCATAAAACCGTCATTATTATAATCACCCCATTCAGCACCCCAGGTGTAATAATTAGTCTGTAACTGTGAAGCTTCAGCTACATTTGTAAATGTTCCGTTGCCGTTATTTTTATAAAGCATTGCTGTAAAAGGGGAGCCTGGATGAGACTGCGAACCTGCAAATACATCCGGGTATCCGTCGTTATTAAAATCTGCAGCTGCAAGACATAATATCGAGGCGCTGTCTGTTATTCCGCTGGAATATGCCACATTTGTAAAACTGGTGAGATTATTATTCTTAAAAAGGAAACTGTAACGCGGAGGCATTCCGTCGTTCGCAAAGAAAACATCTATCTTGCCGTCTCTATCATAATCAATCCAGTTGATTGAACCTCCGTAAGAAGTAAAATTCACTCCTGCTCCTGGTGCTACTTCCATAAGATATGTTCCCGTGTTTTTTAAAAGCATAATTGGTGTTTGCCAGTTGCCTATCATTATATCTATAAAGCCGTCGTTATTGTAATCGGCAGCAGAGCAGCCTCTTCCGGGACAATTAATATTTATTCCCCAGGTCGTAGATGATTCGGTAAAACCGCTTCCCGCGTTATTAATCCAGAGCCTTGAAGGAGTATTATTATTAACAAGAAAAATATCCAGCCAGCCGTCATTATTTACATCGGCCATAGTTGAACCTGTAAACCATTGATGATTACCTGTTATNNTTATAAATGTGCTAACGTAGGTATTATAAATTAGATAATTTGAGTTGAATTATCAATTTAAAATGACACTGAATTGATAATTTTAAAAATGGGCCGGTCATGTTTTATTGAAAAAATAATTATTTCAGCAATACCATTCTTTTGGTTGCTGTAAAATTACCGGTTCGAATCGTATAGAAGTAAATTCCGCTTGATAAGTCCAAACCTGAAAATTCGGTACTGTAAGTGCCTGCATTCAAGTTCTTATTTACCAAAGTTGCTATTTCTTCACCCAATGCATTATAAACTTTCAAAGTCACAAAATTAGATTCCTTAATCTGGAATTTTATATTTGTAATCGGGTTAAACGGGTTTGGAAAGTTCTGACTTAGAAAATATTTTTCGGGAATTGCTTTATTGTTTTGAATTATAGAAAGCGACTGGCCTTTTCTTGCACAAAACTTTTTTACAATATTATAAACCATTCTGCATTCATCAGAGGTCAGTTTATCTCCTTCAAAATCGCAGTAATATGTTCTGTTTGTGAAGTTCCCGAGAGTTCCTGCATTATTCAATACACCAACATAGATATTATAATTCGGAGGATATAAAATATTATGGTTCTGAAAATCATTTATCAGATTAATCCCATTTCTATTGCAGATAACATTGGATGGTGAGAGAATGCTGAGAATATATAAACCGCTTGAATTTATATTAGCAACAGACGCATATTTAGACCAGGTTCTTATATAACAATTATTGTCGGTATATTTTGCTGAAATATATAAATAATCAATTGCAGTTCCTACAACTGCTAAATCATATCCGGCTATAGTCGAATTAGTATAAGTACCCACACCCATCTAATAATTTTGGTATAGATTTCCCCCGTTGTTCGGATAAGATGTATAAGGATTAATACTTGTATTAATTGCTCTTGAATTTGCACAATTGAATCCGTAATAGGATGTAAAAGAAGCTCCGGTCGTTATAGCATCGTGTCTGTTAGTTGTCCAGTCCTTTAATGCATTTATGGTATCGTTCATTAAATATATACTGAATCTTTTAAATTTATCCGATAATCTTCTTATATTTAAACTGTCTTTTAATTCAATTATTGCTTCATTTATTCCCGCCTTATCACTATCCGGTAGTGTTGTCATCCTTGTAAAAAGTGTATCCGATTCCCAGTCATGAACTCCAAAAACATTATCAAGTCAGTTAACACAGCGGCTTAATGCTCTTGCACCATTACTATTTAATGCAAATTTTGTAACACCAATAAATCCTATACCCCTTGTGCTGAAAAATTTAGGCCTTTCTTCCAGTGAATAATTAATTGCACAAATGCTGAATGTAGGCTCATTGACAAATATGCTTGTGGTGTCAACTTCGTGCTGCTCGAAATAATAACTCATTAAGTCTTTTCCGTTTCCTCCGTAAAAAGCCCAAATGGAATCAGTTCCCTCTGCCAATCCGTATCTTGTATTGATTAACATTTTTGGTACATCAGGAGATATTACTCTGCCTGTGTGCTCGCCGAAATTACCGCAATAGCTTATTGATCCTGCTGTTCCGCCAATTTGCATAAATTTTCTTTCTTCTTCAGCGTTATAAAAAAAACCTCCGTCATATTCCAGGTTATTACCAACCGGTGTTCTGGTCAGCATTAATAAACTTACATTTGTTTTTTGTTTTATATCTGAATATTTTAAAGAGGTTTTTACATAAGCGGAATCAATATTGTTTGAACGAATCCCGTTATAAGGTATAAAGGTCAATGGCTTACCCGGCATGCACATTTCGGTTAAAATTATATTCCCTGTCCAGTCTGTCGGGGGTAAGGAATTTGCTTTTGTGTCAAAACTTGTATATAGTAACATATATCAGGCATCTGAAAGTTTTGTAACACTCGGTGCGGTACCCTGTGAATAATACACTGCGTTTGAAAGTGTATCGTTTATCATTTTAATAAATGAAACAACAGCATTTTTCTGAAATCTTGTTAAATTTAACATTCCAAATATTCTGGTGGTATCATCTGCGCATGGACTTACGGATTGATGAGAAATTGGTTTGTTAAACCGGTCATTATTATCTATCAGTATTGTGCCCGCACCACATGCTTCAAAATAAGCAGATACATCAGTAAAAATAAATATGCTGTAAAGAATATAGGAAATGAAAAGAATGGCAATTATGAATATTATTTTTACATAAGTATCCATATTTTTAAAAATTAAATTTTAAAAATGAATTAATGTATATATTATCAATTTAAAACTGATTTTAAATTGATAATTAAAATAAAATTGCGTGTTTAGAAATTGTTGAAATAAAAAAACGCATTATCAGGAATTTCCAATAATGCGTTATTAAAAATAAAATTAATTATTTCAGCAATACCATTTTTTTGGTTTCGATGAAGTTGCCAGTATGAATTGTATAGAAATAAATTCCGCTTGAAATGCCCGAACCAGAAAATTCAACACTATATGAACCTGCATTCAGGTTTTTATTTATCAATGTCACTACTTCGTTGCCGAGCGCATCATATACCTTTAAGGTCACTACCCCTGCTATTTTAACAGCAAATTCGATTTTTGTGCTCGGATTGAACGGATTAGGATAGTTTTGTGATAAACTGTAATTATCCGGAACTACACTGCTGATATTTTTAACATCAACCAAATCTGTCATCAAACGTCTCCAGACAGATAATCCATTTGTACCTGCAAATACAAAATTATCAGCTATTAATAATGTCCTTATATATGTATTATAGATTCCCTGATTTTTCTGAAACCAGTTTGTACCGTTATTAGTGGAAATATAAATCCCGTTTCCATAAGTTCCGGCTATCAGATTTGTTCCGTCATTAGTTAAGGAATAAACATTAGTAAGAGATAAACCTCCGTTTACTGCAGTCCAGTTCGAACCGCTGTTAGTAGACATGAACACTCCTACAGCCGTTCCGGCAAAGAGAGTTGTACCCTTCATTGTTAATGAATATACGGTTGGGTTTGTGAGACCTGTGTTAACGGCTGTCCAGTTAGCACCGTTGTTTACAGTAACAAATACTCCGCCGCCTGTACCGACAAAAGTGTTTGCACCTGATGCCAGCATAGAAAGTACGTTCAGATTTGTAAGCCCGTTGTTTACTGCATTCCATGTGCCGCCATTATTCGTTGTCAAAAAGACTCCTCCGCCATATGTACCGGCGAAAACATTCGTTCCTGAAATAGCAAAAGTATAAACATTAAGGCTTGTTAAACCTGTGTTTATAGCTGACCAGCTTGAACCATTATTTCCCGAGATGAATGCACCTCCTAGTGTTCCTGCAAAGATGTTTGTACCTGAAACTGCAAGTGATAAGACGGTCGGATTTGTAATCCCTGTAGAAGCAGGATTCCAGTTAACTCCGTCATTGGTTGTGAGGAATACACCTCCTTTAAAAGTACCGGCGAATATGTTGGAACCCGAAGCGGCTATTGCATAAACTAGATATCCCATAAGTCCTGTATTGGACGGATTCCAGGTCGAACCGTTATTTACCGAAAGAAAAATACCCGAACCTGCGGTACCTGCAAGGACACTTGAAGAGTAAACCTGGAAAGCGCTTATAAACTGATTTGTAATCCCTGTATTTGATGCAGTCCAGCTTGCTCCGTTATTTGTCGAACTGAAAACACCACTGCCCCATGTACCTGCTAAAAAAGTAGTGCCTGTTACGGTCAGAGCATTAATCACAGGATTGGTCAATCCTGTATTTACTGAAGTCCAGCTTGTTCCGTTATTTGTAGTCAAAAAAGCACCTCCGGCAGTACCTGCCATAAGATTAGTTCCGGAAACCGCAAAAGAATAAACTACCTGGTTTGTAAGTCCATTGTTAATGGGATTCCAGCTTGTTCCGTTGTTTGTCGATAAATATACACCCCCGCCGTTTGTACCTGCATATAGATTTGCTCCGGAGGATTTGATTTCCAATATGTTGAGATTTGTAAGACCTGTATTGACTGCGGTCCAGCTTGCCCCGTTGTTTGTCGATAAAAAGACACCACCTCCGTTTGTGGCCACGAAAACATTTGAACCGGAAACTTCAACTTCGTAAACATTCAAATTAGTCAAACCTGTATTTGAAACAGTCCAGCTTACTCCGTTATTGTTCGAAACATAGATACCTCCTCCATATAGTCCTGCAATTAATGTTGAACCGGATACGCCAAAATCATAAACATCTATATTTGGTAAGCCCGTGCCGATTGAATTCCAGCTTGCACCGCCGTTTGATGAATAAAATACCCCGTCTCCGCACGCATATATATTGGTTCCCGATGCAATAACATTGAATATATATCCGCCGAGCGGACCCCCTGTAGGCTGCCATTGTGCATTGGCAAAATTAAATGTAAATATGAAAATGACTGTATAAACGAATTTGAATAGTATTGATTTCATAATAGTTAATTTTGATTTATAAAATTGTAGAGAATATATGTATATATATATGATAATTTCATAACAAAGTATTCCTCAACTCAAATTTAATTTGATATTTTTGTTTATGCAAGTGCAAAAATGCAAGTATATTTAGAAATCCAGAGCCAGCGAAAAATAATATTTCGGCGCAGAAAATTTATTTAAATCATAATTCCATGCAACATCGAATTTAAACGGCATTCCGAATAAAGCAATTCGGGTTCCCATACCCGTACCCATCAATAAATCACGGGCTCTCGTAACACCCGAACTGTCTTTTTCTATAAGTCTCAGAGCATTATTGTCCGTCCATGCAGTACCTGCATCAAAAAATATATTACCCTGAATATCCTGGAAACCGATTGGTAATGCACCAAATATCAGATATCTGAAAAGCGGGAATCTGAATTCGAGATTTGTAAGAGCATATTTTGAGCCTGAAATTCTGTCGTAATTAAACCCTCTTAAAGGAAGACCCGGAACTGAGAATGCATATTCCTTTATACTTCTTCCGATAGTAATATTATTATTTTCATACTGCCAGTTGATCCNNGATAAAACCTCATTGGGTTAGCACCAAAACTGGCACCCCCTGCAAATCTTAATGCTACACTGAATCCTTCTGCAATTTTTCCGTAAGTTCTGAAATCTCCCATTAATGTCGAAAATTCAATTCCGCTGCTTCCGAGTTTCGGAGAATTCATTAATGTAACATTATACCTTGAACCTTTTATCGGACCAAACATTCCGTACAGGGAATTATCATGAACAAGACTTAAAGACGGAACAATGAATGAACCATTGTCAACCGGCTCCGTCTGGTCATCCAGATTTTCACGCGAAATGTTCATCAGTGCAAGAGATGCATCTACCCTTTTGAATTTTGTAAACGGATATGAAGCGCTTATGTTTCCGCCCCAGTTTGTAAATCTGTAAAGCTGGTTGCCAAAACCTGTCCCGTTATCATAAAGCAAAAATCTTGCCGTGTGAAAAAGCATGAATCCGTAATCAATTCGCTTCGGAAGATAATAATATGCAAGAGCGTAATCGCTGTTTTTTAAATCTATTACCATTGAAGTAAGTATATATACTCGGTGATTTCCGAGCATATCGCTTAAAGAAATCTGCGCAACACCCTGAACACCGTAGAAACTCGAATAATCGACATTCCCGTATACAAGGTCGGGTGTGAACTTAACTTTGTAATTTTTTATGGTAAATGAGCCGTCCGGTTTCTGGTAATCGTTAACATTAAAATTTATATTGCTGGTATAAATCGAATCGCTGTTATACCTGCTTGACGTATCACTTGAATAAGTATTGAATTTTATCTTAATGTCATTGCCGTAAAAGCTGAGCGTATCTTTCTTATCCGGATTGATTATTTTTACCGTGTCTGATTTTGTAAATTCATTTATCCTGCTGACGACCGCGGAATCCATTTTCAGTGTATCTCTTTTAACCGTGCTGACTGTATCTTTTGTTATTTCATGCGGCGTGATATTTTCAGTCACGAATTTCGTAGGTTCCAGTTTCGCCATATTTAATTTTCTTTCGAATG
>PMIW01000044.1:0-14821 GCA_003158365.1 Ignavibacteriota bacterium
TTATTAACTGCGTGGAGCATATCGGGCTGAGTAAGATTTTTTACAGTACCCAATATAGTTACCATATTATCCCCGAGATTTTTCACGTCTTCTGCTGTGTAAGAAGTAACAATCTTATCCGAAATTTTCGAAAGTTCTTTTGCAAATTCGAAATATCCTTTTTTATCGAGTTCGTTCAGTTTGTTCATTACATCCTGGAACATATCCCTCGACACTGGAGCAAAATCCTGTAGGAAATCTTTCAGGTTTTCGAGCTGTTCGAATGTCTTAGTGATATTATTTATATTTCTCAGAAGTTTTTTAAACAGGTACCATATATCCCCTGTCTTGATATGGTCGTGGACGTCTTCGAGTTCCTCGACACCCGCTTCATAAATATCTTTTGCAACGCGCATCAGATCCTCGCGCATCATATCTTTTTCCCTGCGGAATCTTTTCTGGAATTCTATTTCCTCGAGTACTATATCGAGTTTTTTATTCAACTCATCTATTTGCAATTGCAGATTTTTTTCATCCATATCACAGTCTCTTTCCCGCCATTGTCATGTTCGATTCAATCGGCAGTTCAAGTCCTTTTAAAAGAAAATTCCAGTAAGTCCACCTGAACATTATTTTTCCGTAATGATTCATTTTTGTTTCTTCGAGAAGCGAAAACGGTCCGAGCCCGGGCAGAGGAAATTTCCCCGGCAGAGGTTCGGTATCATAATTAAAATCAATCAATATTCCTTTACCGAATCCCGATTCTATAAAGCAGTTTGCGTGTCCGTCGAATTTTGCGGTCATATCCCTTCCGTAGGTTGCGCTTGTAAAATTCTCCGTAAGTATATCCGCCTGAAAGTGAGCCACCGAGCCTGCTTTAGAGCTTGGCAGGTCTGTTGCATCACCGATTACGAATATGTTTTCATAATCTTTCGAGCGCAGAGTAAATTTATCCGTAGGAATAAAATTAAATTCATCGCCCATACCGCTTCGCTCAATAACTTCATCTCCCATATTAGTCGGAATTGTAATCAATAAATCAAAAGGAATTTCCCTTTCATCCCATGAAACTATTTTTTTGTTTTCGTTATCAACCCTGCCTATGCTGAATTCTGTAGTAAGATTAATATTTTTCTTGGTCAGCATATCTCCGAGAATGGAAGAAGCTCTTGGTTTTGTAAATGCACCGGGAAGTGGCGTTACGAAATGTATGTCAACTTTATCCCTGATGCCTTTTTCGGTAAAGAACCAATCGGCAAGAAATGCAAACTCAAGCGGTGCAACCGGGCATTTGATTGGCATCTCGGAAATATTTATCACCATCTTTCCGCCGCCCCAGTTATCAAAAAACGCAGCAAGTGCGCAGGCGCCTTCGATTGTATAAAAATCAAAAATGTTTTTATACCACAGAGCACCCGTAAGTCCCTCAGTCTGGTCAGGCCTGATTTTAGAGCCGGTTGCCACTATAAGGTAATCATAAGTTAATACCTGGTTGTTTTTCAGAAGAACCCTGTTATTTGCGGGTTCAATCTTTTCTATTTCAGACATTATAACATCCACACCCGAAGGAAAGAAATCGCGTTTCGGTTTTACGACATCACCGCGGGTATAAATACCGAACGGGATAAACAAAAATCCCGGCTGGTAATAGTGGGATTCAAACTGGTCAACAATAGTGATATCCCAGATTTTTAAATCTAAAGTATTATAAAATTTATTCAGCATCATAGTACCGGCAGTTCCGGCACCGAGAATAACGAGTTTTTTCATTTACGATTATTATATTTTTTTTCGGTAAAATATATCAGCTAAGTACTTCATTAACTTTTATAAGAGATGCAATTAAAGACTCCAGTTCAGGTTTCGAAAAATTTTTCAGTATCTTATGCTCGCAATCCTGAAGTATTTTTAAAATTTTCTTCTGAGTGTTAATCCCTTTCCTTGCAAGGGTTACGTTCATAACTCTTCTGTCACCTGAAGTTTTTACCTCTTCAAGGAATCCGCTCTTCATCAATTTTTCAATCACCCTGCTACCTCTTGAAACCGAAAGGCCCATTTTCTGCGCCAGTATTTTGCAGGGTACAATCATACCCGGCTCGATTGACATAAGCCCTTTGAATTCTGCAGGCGAGACATTTAATTCTTCCCTGATTTTATCTTCTTTCGAGCAGCATTTCGATTTGAGCGTAAAAATAACATCAATAACTGTTTTTTTCATAACTTTTATATTTTATTACTTGTTACTAACAACTTATTACAAAAAATATTTATTAGCAATATAATAATTTAGTGGAATTTTATAATTAGAATTTAAAACTTTTCAGCCAATTAACTTTATTTGGGTTACTTCAGGCGGACAATTGAGCCTTAAAGGAAAACCGACTGTTCCGATACCTCTCGAGACATATAAGTTTGTATCATTTTCCTTATAGTGACCGCTGATAAGGCTGCTTATAGTAGCAGCAATTGATAGATTAATATTTCCCAGTTTTGCAAGCACAATCTGCCCTCCGTGTGTATGTCCGCTGAGCATCAAATCTATATTTTTATCAGCAATTTCCCTGAACATATAAGGCTTGTGGCATAATAATATTTTCGGCATTTCCAGATATTTTTTATCCGTCATTTCAAGTGTGTCATCTATATATTTGATTATTACATTATTTTTCTGTGCCCCGCTGTCACGTATATCTTCGACACCAATCAGGCACAATTCTTTTCCGTTTATATTAATAAACTCCGACCGGTTTCTGAGCATTTTGATGGGGCTTTCATTCGATACTGCTCCGGCAATGTAATCAGGGTCGGAGAAATAATCGTGATTGCCGAGAGTACCGTATATTCCGTGTTTTGCTTTTAAATCCCTGAACGCTTTATTTAGCGCATGAATCTCGGTTTTTTTTGTATTGGTCAAATCACCGGGGATAAAAATCAAATCCGAGTTAAGATTGTTTATCACTTCGCAATATTCTTTCATCATATCCTCATCCATATAAGGTCCGCTGTGAATATCGCTGATTAATGTAAGGGTCGTTCCGTTTAATTCTTCGGGAAGATTTTTAATTTTAATATCTTTATAATCAACTTCATACCTGTCTTTGCCTATTACCCCCAGTCCCGCGCCTATAAATGCATATCCCGTGACAACAGCCGCTCCTGTTGTGATAAATGCGCGCCTGGATTTGTCATATCGAATTACGGATTTCTTTGTTTTAAAATTTTCAATTTTTTCTCTTATGAATCTGAATCTTTTCAGAATAAAGACAGGGATGTTGTATGCAAGTTTAATTATTTTTCCCGCAAGCAAATAAATGCTAATAATCAGCATTGCTCCCTGGAATGCAAAGAAAGGCATTATATAATAATTGAACACCCATTTTGGTAATAAAGAGAAGTCGAGGGAATTGATAATAGCCCAGATAAAGGGAATGTTAAAAATTACAAAGGGTACAATAGTTATTACGTTTAATAACGCTTTGCTTTTTAATTTATTCTTCAGAAATTTCCTGAAAGTATATAAAACCAAAAACTGAAGCCCTAATAATACGGAATATACTATTAGAAAGAATGTTATCCGTCCAAACGTTGTCATTAAATAAGATTTCTTTTAATCTTCAAATTATTATATATTATTTCTAACTTAAATGTTAAAATTTTTATATCTATTAAAAGAAACAAAATTGAGCAGAATAAAGTCCAATAATATCCCGGACCCGAGAGAATTCATTGTAATCCGCGGTGCAAAGGTCAATAATCTTAAAAACATAGATTTAGACATTCCAAAATACAAACTCATAGTATTTACGGGTGTCAGCGGTTCGGGGAAATCATCGATTGTATTCGATACTATCTATGCCGAAGGTCAGAGAAGGTATGTGGAAAGTCTTTCATCCTATGCGCGGCAGTTCCTTGAAAGGATGAACAAGCCGGATGTGGAATTTATTTCGGGACTTGCACCATCGATGGCAATCGAGCAAAAGGCCGTTGCAAAAACGGGACGTTCGACGGTCGGAACATCCACGGAAATATACGATTATCTAAGACTGCTCTATGCAAGAATCGGTGATACTATATCACCGATAAGCAATAACATTGTCACAAAAGATTATCCTTCTTCAATAATAAAAGAATTATCCGAATACACGGAAAACAGAATATATGTTTACTGCACATTCAGCATTCAGGGCGCGGATAAGTTTACAAAAAAAATATCGGAGTTTAAATCGAAAGGATTTTATAAAGTCTTATTCAAAGATGAAATAACAGATTTGAATGAATTAAAGGAAAAAGAGTTAATTAAAAAATGCGAAGTAAAAAAAGATAATTATATAATAAAAATTGTAATTGACAGATTTACATTCGATTCATCAGATGCGGATTCGGTTACCAGAATGAATGATTCACTGGAAATGGCATTTAAAGAAGGCGGGGGTTACCTGACTCTCAGAATTTTCGAAAGTGATTCTTATGAAGAAAAAACTTACAGCCAGCATTTCGAACTGGACGGAATAAGATTCGAAGAACCCGAACCGAGGCTTTTTTCTTTCAACAATCCTTTCGGTGCGTGCGAGAAATGCCAGGGTTTCGGCAAGACGATGGATATCGATATGGATATTGTTATACCCGACAAAAGAAAATCTCTGGTTGAAAATGCTATAGCAGTATTTTCGACTCCGAAGCATTCAAAGCATTATTCCGATTTAATCAGGGAAGCGCCTGAATTCAATGTGGATATATACAAACCGTTTTCGGAGTTAAACGACAAAGAAAAGGAATTTGTATTTTACGGCGGAAAAAAATATCTCGGTATATATGATTTCTTTAAATATATCGAACGTGAGGCTTCATATAAACTTCATTACAGAATTTTACTGAACCGCTACCGGGCTTATACAGTATGCAGTTCCTGCCAGGGTTCGAGATTGAGAAAAGAAGCATTGTATGTTAATATAAACGGGAAAAGTATATTCGAAATTGTGAGAATGAAAATAAATGAAGCTTATGATTTCTTTCTTAACATAATACTTGATGAATACAAAAAGAAAATTTCGGAAAGAATACTGGAAGAAATAATTTCACGCCTGAAATATTTGAATGATGTCGGACTTACGTATCTAACTTTGGACAGACTTTCGAATACGCTTTCCGGCGGAGAGGCGCAAAGGATTAATCTTTCTACATCGCTGGGTTCTTCTCTTGTAGGCTCGATTTATGTACTCGATGAGCCTACAATAGGACTGCATCCGCGTGATAATGAGAAGCTGATTAACATAATGAAATCACTGCGTGATATTGGAAATACAGTTCTCGTCGTCGAGCATGATGCGGATATGATGAAGGAAGCGGATGAAATCATCGACATCGGTCCATTCGCGGGTGAGAACGGCGGGAAAGTGATTTTTCAGGGAAATTACAAAAAGATATTAAAACATAAAACCTCACTGACGGGAAAATATCTAAGCGGTAGAGAGTCGATTAAAATTCCGGAATCGGACAGGCATATTACTTCGCACACAAATTTTATAAAAATATTCGGTGCACGTGAAAATAATTTAAAGAATATAAATCTTTCTATACCGTTAAACCAGTTTGTATGCATTACGGGTGTGAGCGGCTCGGGAAAATCAACACTGGTCGAGAGCATACTATATGCGGGTGTGAAAAAGAAAATCGACGGGTACTATTCCGGAAAAATCGGCGATTACAACACAATAGAAGGTACGGAATATTTAGACGCGGTGGAACTCGTGGACCAGAGCCCGATTGGCAAGACATCGCGAAGCAATCCCGTCACGTACATAAAAGCGTTCGATGAAATCCGCGATACGTTCGCATCTACAAATTTTGCGAAGAGAAAACATTTATCAGCGGGATATTTTTCTTTCAACGTTCCGGGCGGAAGGTGCGAAACCTGCGAGGGAACGGGTGTTATAAAAGTCGAGATGCAATTCATGGCAGATATTTATCTGGAGTGTGAAGTGTGCAGAGGAAAAAGGTATAAAACCGATACGCTGGAAGTAACAGTGAAAGGCGGAGACGGCTCGCATAAAAATATTCACGAAGTGCTGCAGATGACCGTTAATGAGGCACTGCAGTTTTTCAAACCTTATCCGAAAGTTATAAAGAAAATGAAAGTTCTTGGTGATGTAGGGCTGGGTTATATAAAGCTCGGGCAGTCGGGCACGACGCTTTCGGGCGGAGAGTCGCAGAGGGTAAAGCTGGCGCATTACCTTACGTTCCAGTCGGATGATTCGAAGAAGCTTTTTATATTTGATGAGCCGACGACGGGACTGCATTATTACGATATAGCTAAACTTTTAAAATGCTTCGAAGCCCTGATTAATAAAGGGAATTCGATTGTGGTAATCGAGCATAACCTGGAAGTAATAAAGTGCGCGGATTACATAATCGATATGGGACCCGACAGCGGCGACGCCGGCGGAGAGATAGTAGCAGAGGGCACTCCCTCTGATATAATAAAATCAAGCAAGTCATGGACGGGAAAGTATTTAAAGGGGGTGATGTAGGGAATAGATTATTTCCCTAAGTTCTCCAGCACGTCCCACGAATATATTCCCGTGTTATGTTTATCTTTCCAGAATATTTGGATTGCATAGTTGCCGATGGATTCGATTTTTTCGATTTCGTAAAAGCCGGCGGGTTTGAACGGCGATTTGATTGGTATGTAGCTTTCGAACATTACGGATTCGCCCTTGCAGCTAACGCAGGGGCATTCATCGCGAAGTTTTTGAAGAGTTATTTCGGATGTTTCGTTGTTATTCCATTTGATAACAAGTTTATTGTCTTCTTTTTTAATTTGTAGCGGATATATATTCATTTGTTTTTTATTTTCCTCTGAATGTTCCAACAAATTTATTTCCATTACTATTCCATTTTGCCTGATAGTCGTATTTGCAAAAATATATTTTCAGGTCAGCCTGATAGTCATATTGTGTAAAAAACACTTTCGTGTCTGCCTGGTAATCGTAATCGCAAAAATACCAGAGCGCATCATTTCCTTTTGCCTGATAATCATAACCGCATACAAAAACGATTAAATCAGCCTGGTAATCGTAGTCGCAGGAAAACACTTTCACGTCAGCCTGGTAGTCGTATTTTACTTTAAAAATATTCCCTGCTTCTGCAAATCCTGCGATTAAAATAAATGCAAAAATGTAAAAAATTGTTCTGCTCATAATGATTTATATTAAAGTTTTTAAATTACTTATTTTAAACTTTAAAAATTCTTACTTTGTTTCAAACATATACAAAAAGCAAGATAGTAAAAATAAATATGTAGTATAATTCAAAATTTACTTATATTTTAATTGTTGATTTTTTTAATAAAAAGGGATATATGCAGGAAATTTTAAACCAATTAAACGAACTTTCATACAATTTATTCTGGACATGGAACAACGATTTTCGGGCTATTTTTGCAGAAATAAACCGTGATTACTGGAAGTGGAGTCAGAAAAACCCCGTACAATTCTTAAGGACAATAAACAGAAATTACCTTTTCGACATAATAGAGAAAAAAAATCTTAAAGATAAAATTCACAAAGTTTACCGCGAATACAGGGAATACCTTAACAGGGATACTTATTTCGGAAGAGGCAAGGAGGATAAAGATGCTCCGAAAATCATCTACCTATCGGCTGAATACGGTATCACCAAATGCCTGAAGTTTTATTCGGGAGGACTTGGCACACTTTCGGGAGACCACATGAAATCCGCTTCGGACCTCGGAGTTCCGCTGGTGGGAATCGGTTTGGCATATTCATATGGATATTTCAGGCAATACATAAATAATTACAACAGGCAGGCGGAATTATACGAGCTGAATGATTTCGAAAATCTGCCGATGAACCTTGTACTTGATGAAGATTACAGGCCGGTGAAGATTTCAATTAATCTACCCGGGCGTAAAGTTTATGCTCAAATTTGGAAGCTTATTATCGGAAGAGTAAATTTATACCTGCTTGATACATTCGTGGATGAAAATGATGTAGAAGATAAGAGAATAACGGATATACTTTACGGAGGTGAAGCGGAGAAAAGAGTGCTTCAGGAAATACTTCTGGGAATTGGCGGCATGAGGGCAGTAGAAGCAATTGGAATTAATTTAAAAGGCTGCCACATTAATGAGGGTCACTCTGCATTCCTTATTTTCGAGAGAATAAAGATGACAATGAAGAAGCAGAATGTATCATTCAAAGAGGCGCAGGAGATTTGCTATTATTCAAATATATTCACAACTCACACGCCTGTTCCCGCGGGAATAGATATTTTCCCGAAGTGGCTGATAGAAAAATATTTCAGGGAGTATGCCGAGAAAGAGCTCGGGGTGAATTTCGATGATTTTTTTGAAGAGGGCGATTTGACAAAAAATGATAAGGTAAACGACCATTTCAACATGGCTTATCTTGCAATTAACAATTCCAATTTCGTAAACGGTGTAAGTAAGCTTCATGGAAAAATTGCAAGAAAAATGTGGTCGCTTCCCCCTGACAGAACCCAGATAGTATCCATAACAAACGGAGTGCATCTTAAAACATATCTTGCAAGCGATTCCGAAAATTTATACAGAAAAAATTTCGGCAAGGACTGGCTTTATCAGCAGGGCATATGGGAGGAGATAAGCAACCTTCCCGATAAAGATATTTGGGCAATGAGGCAGAAGAACCGTTCGCACATGATAGATTATATACGGGAAAGAACGATTGATAAAATAAAGCTGCTGCACGACAGTGAAGATAAGATTTCGGAAGTTCAGGACCTGCTCGATAAAAATATTCTGACAATCGGTTTTGCAAGAAGATTCGCAACATATAAGAGAGGAACTTTGATTTTCAGAAATATTGAGAGGCTGAAAAAAATAATAAATAACGAGAAAATGCAGGTTCAGTTTGTATTTTCCGGAAAAGCTCATCCGAAAGATGAAGGTGGAAAAAACCTGATTTCAGAAATANNTGATATCGATGTGGCTAAACAGCTCGTAAGAGGATGCGATATATGGCTCAACAATCCGCGCAAGCCACTCGAAGCATCGGGTACAAGCGGAATGAAAGTAATTGCAAACGGGGGGATTAATTTCAGCATACTCGACGGCTGGTGGATTGAAGGTTACACTCCCGAAACAGGCTGGGAAATTGAAAGTCCGAAAGATTATGAAACTTTATCCGAATACGATGTGGATAACTTTGAATCAATATCTTTATACGATACACTGGAAAAAGAAATTATTCCATTATTTTACAAGAGAAATGAAAACGGCATACCCGTGGAATGGGTAAAGAAAATTAAAGGTTCCATAAAAAACCTTGCAGGTTATTTTAATACGGAAAGAATGGTAAAAGAGTATTACGAAATGTTTTATTCTAAAGTCAGATAAATCAAACCTATGAAAAATTTCATACGAATCGCTTCGGGTCAGGGTTTCTGGGGTGACTTAATCGATGCGCCTATAAACCAGGCCAAACAGGGTGATGTCGATTACATAATGATGGACTACCTTGCGGAGGTGACGATGTCCATACTGCAGAAGCAGAAACTGAAAGATCCTAAATTCGGCTATGCCCGCGATATACCGCCGCTAATGGAAAAACTTCTTCCCATCATAACACATAAAAACATTAAAGTAATAACAAACGGCGGAGGTGTAAACCCGATTGCCTGCATGGAAGCAGTTTTTGAAGTGGCAAAAAAACTTAATATAAAAAAACTGAAAATCGGGATAGTAATAGGTGATAATATACTTGATAAAATCAATGAGTTTATTTTAAATGGTACAGAGCTGAAAAATATGGAAACCGGTGAAAGCGCAAAAACCATAATGGATAAGGTACTGAGTGCAAATGTTTATTTCGGTGCTAAACCAATCGTTGACTGCCTTAAGCAGGGAGCAGATATTGTAATAACGGGAAGAGTAACCGATACGGGGCTGACTCTTGCGCCGATGATATATGAATTCGGTTGGGACATGAACAATTTTGATTTGATGGCGGCGGGAACAATAGCTGGACACATACTCGAATGCGGCGGGCAGGCAAGCGGAGGGAATTTCCTCGGCAACTGGCAGAAAGTCCCGGATCTCGCTGAAATCGGATTCCCTATTGCGGAAGCTTATCCGAACGGAGAATTTTTCATAACAAAGCACGAAAACACGGGCGGTCTTGTAAGCATAGAAACAGTGAGCGAGCAGCTTGTGTATGAAATCGGAAATCCGAAAGATTACATTACCCCTGATTGTGTTGCGGATTTCACTTCAATAAAGTTAGAAGATGCCGGAAAAAACATGGTGAAAGTTTACGGGATTAAAGGACTGCCGGCTACTGAATTTTACAAGGTTTCGATGTCTTATGCAGATGGTTACAGTGCGTTCGGTTCACTTACTTACTGCTGGCCAGATGCTTTGGAAAAAGCAAAAGCTGCAGATTTGATTTTAAGAAAACGGCTTGAAAATCTTGAATTAAAATTCGATGAAATAAGAACTGAGTTTCAGGGATATAATGCATGTCACGGACCGCTTGCAAAAAACATAAAAGATTTAAATGAAGTCGTACTTAGAATCGGTGTGCGTTCAAAAGACAGATACGCGGTGGAAAGATTCGGTAAAGAAATTGCACCGCTGATATTAACAGGACCCCCGGGAGTAACTGGTTTTGCGGGTGGAAGGCCTAAACCATCGGAGGTGGTTGCTTATTGGCCTGCATTGATACCGAAAAAATTAGTACAGCCTGAAATAATTGTGAAGAGCTTATAGCCACGGAGGCACGGAGGAAAATTTTTTATACTTGAGGAAGTAAATAAATTTTTAATAAAATATTTTTATAAAAACAGATTCGGTTTTAGGAAGCTGTTATAATTTAAATTTAATTGTTATGGAAAAAATACTTATCACGGGAGCATCGGGACAAATCGGCTCCGAGCTTACAATGGCATTACGTAAAATTTACGGAAACGACAATGTTTATGCGACTGACCTTAAAGATGCGCCTGCCGATGTCATGGAATCGGGACCGTTTCACAAACTCGATGTAATAGATAACAAGGCACTTGTTGATTTTACGATACAAAATAAAATTACCCAGGTATATCATCTCGCGGCATTGCTTTCGGGCACTGCAGAAAAGAAACCGCTTTTTGCATGGGATATAAATATGAAAGGCTTGCTTTACATGCTCGAACTTGCAAAGGACACTGGTTTGAAAAAAGTTTTCTGGCCCAGCTCGATTGCGGTATTCGGACCTACTACACCGAAAGTTAATACTCCGCAGCTTACAGTTGCAGAACCCAGCACAGTTTACGGAATAAGCAAGCTTGCCGGCGAAAGATGGTGCGAATATTATTTCAACAGGTATGAAGTTGATGTAAGAAGCATCCGCTATCCCGGTTTGATTAGTTATAAAACTGAAGCGGGCGGCGGGACAACTGATTACGCAGTAGAAATATTTTACGATGCAATAAAGGAAAAGAAATATGAGTGTTTTCTGAAAGAAGATGCAAAACTTCCGATGATGTTTATGGATGATGCGATAAATTCGACGATAAAATTGATGGAAACAGATGCAAGCAAGATTACTATTCGTTCGAGTTACAATCTCGGCGGAATAAGTTTCGACCCGAAAGAAATTGCAGCTGAAATAAAAAGGCATATTCCGGAATTCGAAATTACATACAAGCCGGATTTCAGGCAAAAAATTGCCGAGTCATGGCCGCAGAGCATTGATGACAGTGTTGCAAGAAAAGACTGGGACTGCATTTACACATACGACCTGACGAAAATGACACAGCTAATGCTGGATGAGATTCGGAAAAAATTAGTAATTAATAATTAGTAAAAAAAATAATAGTCAAAATTACTCCTCGTTCCGAAGCCCCGGCTTCGGAACGGTTTTATAATAATATAAATTCTTTCGTTTTTATCACCTTAGCGTAAAACCCGTTTAAAGCCGACAGGAAGGCATTATGCACATCATTTGCTTTTACAACTTTTCCTTTTATTTCCAATTGTTTTGTCGCGCATGCATCGCTGATTAAAGCACAGTTAAACCCAAAATCTTTTGCTGCCCTAACTGTTGCATCTACGCACATATGCGTCATCATTCCGCAAATAACCAAATCAGATATTTCTTTATTCAAGAGATAATCGAGTAATTCCGTTTCCCGAAAACTATTCGGAAAATGTTTTATTATTATTTTCTCGTTTTCGATTGGGTCTACGTTTTCATGTATTTCGGAACCTTTCGTTTCAGGCAGAAAGAAAGTTGCATCCGCGCGGGTCGCAATATGCCTGATATAAATTACAGGGAAATCCTTTTTTCTGAATTCATCAAGAATCTTCTTTGCATTTAAAGATGCCTGCAAAGCCCCTTCGAGTGTCATTCTTCCTCCCTCGAAGTAATCATTTTGTATATCTACAATCAGTAATGCAATATTCATTAATATTTTTTTATTTAATACAAATAATTAAAAATATTTAATTAATTAAAGAGCAAATATTTTACATAAATATTAACTTTTTATTTAATTATTTTTGTAAATAATTAATGAATGTTGTTTCACAAAATACCCCAACATAGAAAAGGATTAATATTAATTTCACTCACTGCATTTTTATGGAGTTCGAGCGGGCTGTTTATTAAAATCCTTTCTCTCGATGCATTTCAGATTTTATTTTACAGGTCTTCGATTGCGGCTTTAACAATTTTTATTATTTCTTTGATTCGGAACAGGAAATTAAATTTCGAAAGAGATTTAATTTCTAATTTATGTGCAGTCTCTTTTGCCGGGATATTAATTCTTTTTGTAATCTCGAATAAACTGACGACTGCAGCAAACGCAATTTTCCTGCAGTTCACGGCTCCGATATACCTGCTTTTTCTTGAGCCTGTTTTTTTAAAAACGAAATTCAGCAAAAAGAATCTGATTACTATTGTAATATGCATATTCGGAATGATATTATTTTTCTTCGGGAAACTTGAAATCGGAAATATTCTGGGAAACATCGTTGCAATATTTGCAGGGTTAAGCTTTGCATTCTTTTCGTTGTTTCTTAAATGGAAAAAGCAGATTCATGGAAATACTAATACAATTAATAATGTAATTGTAGGAAATATAATAGTGACAGTATTCTGCATTCCGTTCGTTTATAATAAGCTCGCGCTAAACCTGACCGAGTCTATGATTTTAATTTACATGGGAGTGATACAAATCGGAATAAGCTATATGATTTTTAACGAAGGAATGAAATATGTAAGTGCGACCGAATCCATGATAATTGCGATGCTGGAGGCAATTTTTAATCCGATATGGGTTTTTATAGGTATAGATGAAAAACCTTCTGCATATGCTATTGCAGGGGGGCTTATTATTCTTTCTGCAATTTTATTTCACAACTTTGTTTTAAAGAGAAAAGAATCACTTGCCACAGAGGCACAGAGGAATACAAAATTACTGTAGAAAGAGAAAATATATCAGAGCGGCGACAGAGACCTGCATCAGAGCGAGGGAAATTCCGGAATACAAATCATACCTGTTAACTTTATTAAGGTCATCCTGATTCCTTGTATAAATATACGTGTTATACAAATCATTTGCTTTTTCTTTTGTATTATAAGCAATGGTGCCCGTTGCCAGTGCAATGATTCCGGAGGTAAGAATTCCCGTAAGACTTCGTTTCTTCACAAAGCTCGTACCGTAATTTTTTAAAACAATTTTTTCCTCATCCGCTATAACCGGTTTTAATAAAACCTCAATGCCTTTATCAAAATTATAGTCATCGAGATTTACAGTTTCTTCCTTATAACCTTTTTTTTTCAGTAATATTTTTCCGGATAATTTTTCGGAAGTTGTGAATCTGACAGGGGTAAGTCCGAGCAATGAATCCTTAAAAAACGCTTCGGCGTTAAAGGGGTTCGAATTTATAAAATAGTAATACCTGTAAGAAGAGCTATCGCCTGTCTGAGCTTTTACAGGGCAGTAAGAGATAAGTATTAAAACTCCGGAAAGAATTAATAATCTATTTAAAGCAATAAATGTGTTTATCATCGCAGGCAACCAATATATAATTTTTCCAGACGACAGCGCTGGTCTTTATTCTCTCATCAAATTCATATTTCCATAATACTTCACCATTTTTCGCATCAAGGCAGTAGAAAGTTTTATCGAACGAGCCGACAAATATTTTATCTCCGTGCAGGACAGGAGTAGCCGTAACAGTTGCATTCGTGGTATATTCCCACACTTCATCACCGGTATTAATATTTAACGAGAATATTTTCCCGTTAATTCCCGCCGAGATTACATTTCCCGAATAAAAAGTACAGGAAGACATAAATTTCGTTTCAAGGTTTTTTTTCCACATCAGATTCCCCGATGTATCGAGGCAGTAAAAATTTTTATCATCCGAACCGAAGAATATTTTATCCCTGAATACCGATACATCGGAATAGATTCCCCCGCCGGTTTTGAAATTCCATTTAATATCCCCGCTGTTGATATCGACGGCGTACATTGTTCCCCTTGAATCTCCTATATACAGGATGTCATTTGAGATTGAAGGAGAATTGAAGAAAGGAAAATCGAAACTCTTAGACCAAATTTTTCCTCCGTCTTTGCTGTCAATTTTAAAAATTCTGCCTTTCAGAGTTGCATAAAATATTTCATCGTTTTTTGCGACGGGTGAAGACTCAATTCTTTCAATGGTTTTCTTCCATTTAAACACTCCTTTTGTAAAATCATATCCCGTCATGTAGTTATATTCCCCGCCGCTGAAAGCCATCACGATTATTTTTTTAAGAATCACGGGCGTGGAAAAGCCTGATTTGGCTTTTGTGAA
>PMIW01000044.1:14848-39731 GCA_003158365.1 Ignavibacteriota bacterium
TATAGGATTTGCCTAAATCCCGTCCGATCTGCAGCCAATCATCTTTTTCGTTAATATACAGACCTTCCCTGAGTGTAATAGATGAGCAGGAACAAAGTAGAAATGCAAATATTAATAAATAATAATTTATCTTCACCTTTTGGAAATTGTAATTTATAATATGATTTTTTTAAAAACAATATATATTTTAAAAACAAAAATGTCCAAAAATTTGTCCCTCTAGTATTATTACTTGACTTATACTTTTACATTTTCTAATTTGATTTTGTATTAATTAAAGGAGTTAATTTGAATAACTACGATGACCTGGATTTTCTGAATGATTATGAAGATAACCTTAACGAAGAAAATCCCGGCCAAAATATAGAAGACAGGCTGAATAAAGATTCAGATAAATTTGAGAATATTAAACTCGATTCAGAAAGTCTCGAGGAAATTGTAAATTTTTATTACGACGAATTTCATTATGACAAGGCTTTAAAATATATAAATATTCTTCTGCAGTATTATCCTTATTCATCCGAGGGATATCATAAAAAAGCACTTATTCTCGATGGTCTGGGAAAATTCGAGGAAGCACTTTATTGTTTTGAGAAAGCACTTCTGTTAAACCCAAAGGATTCCGAGATTTTTATTAACCAGGGAATTACTCTGGAAAACTGCGGCAAGTACAAACTGGCAATTCAATCATATAAATACGCTCTGGAACTCGAGCCGGATAATGCAGATGCCCTTTTCAATCTGGGCCTTTCACTTGAAAAAATTGAAAGTTTCTCCGAGGCAGTGGAGTGTTTTAATGAGGTCATAAACCTGGAACCTAATTACAAAGATGCATATTATGAACTCGGTTACAGTTACGACTTTCTAGATTTACTGAACGATTCCGTAAAGGCTTATGAAATGCATTTAAAACTTTCTCCCCTGAACTATAATGCCTGGTATAATAAGGGAATAGTTCTGAACAGGCAGGGGAAATTTTTAAAAGCAGTTGACAGTTATGAAACCTGCCTGGCAGTAAAGGAAAATTTTTCGCCTGCCTGGTATAACTGCGGAAATGCATATGCCGCTGCAGGAAGGCTGCACAAGGCAATTGAGTGTTATGAAAATGCTCTGAAAATAAAAAAAGAAGATGCATATTCCCTGCATAATATCGGGAATGCGTTCGAAGAACTTAATGAATACGAAAAAGCAATAGACTATTTTTCACGTGCAATAGAAATCGAACCGAATAACTTCGATTCATATTACGGCAGGGGGAATTGCTATTATAATATTCATAAATACAATGAATCACTTGATGATTTTAATTCCGCTCTTGTTCTATGCAAAGATTATTCGGAACTCTGGTATTCCAAGGCGGATGCTGAAATTGCACTCGGAAAAACCGATGAGGCACTTAAGAGCTACGAAATGGTTGTAAAACTTGAGCCGAAAGATTCCGATGCGTGGTATGATTACGGGTATGCGCTGTTAAATTCAAAGAAGAATTACGAAGCCCTCGCGGCTTTTGAAAATGCTATCAAAAATAACAGAAGCTGGGTAGAGCCGTATTATGAAAAAGCAAAGATTTATTTTCTTCTCGGTGAAATAGAAAACGGAGTTAGTATTCTCAATATAGCATTTGAATTGAATCCGTCGGATAAATTCAGTTTTGATTTTAATAAAGACTGGAAAAGAGTGCTGGATTTCCTTATGAAGAGATGATATTCAGTTTGTAGAGTCTGTTGAGTTTTTTAGATTATACTCGTTCCCAAACTGTGTTTGGGAACGTTTTTTTTGTATATACGCATTTGTCGGCGAAATCAGTGTAATCATCGTAATCAGTGATTACATTTTAACTCTCACATCGAATACCTTCTTATCCTTTACCTGCAGAATCCTTTTATCGCTGAATCTTTTTACTATTTCAAAATTATGAGTTGCTACAAATACTGTGGTACCCTGAATATTAATATCTATCAGTAATTTAATAATTTCATTTGATATAAACGGGTCCAGGTTGCCTGTGGGTTCATCAGCAATCAGCAATACCGGGTCATTCACAATTGCTCTTGCTATAGCAACCCTCTGCTGTTCACCGCCGGATAAGTCATAGGGCATTTCTTTTAAATAATTAATCAGTCCGAGTTTGGATGCTGTATCATAGACCTTTTTTTTAACTGCTTCTTTTTTATTTAACGTAATATACAGCGGTGTCGCAATATTCTCAAAAACATCCCTGTCATTCAGTAATTTAAAATCCTGGAATACTATCCCTATTTTTCTTCTTAAAAGGGGGATTTCTTTTTTATCTATTGTCATCGAATTAAAAGAGTCGAATTTCACATAACCTGCTTTGGGCAGTAAATCAAAATACAAAAGTTTCAGCAAGGTCGATTTTCCGATGCCGCTTTCTCCCACGAGAAATGTAAAATCTTCTTTATTTATTTCCAGATTTAAATCTTCGAAAACTTCCTTCGAATCATATGAAAATCTTAAATTCTTTATTTCAATCATTTTAACTATAAATTATTTAATAGTTTTCCGATAATTTCCCTGCAAGTCTAATTGCTTCTATTGTACTCGATGTATCAGCGATTCCTTTACCCGCGATATTAAAAGCAGTGCCGTGTGCAGGCGAAGTCCTTAAAATTCTGAGTCCTCCGGTAAAATTAACACCTTTTCCCTTCGATAAAATTTTAAAAGGTATCATTGCCTGGTCGTGGAACATTGCCAGAACCACATCAAACTTTTTTAACATGGTGCTTCCAAAGAACCCATCTGCCGAAAAAGGACCTTTAATATTAAAACCGGCATTTAATAAACTCGCAATTGAAGGATTTATTATGTTTATTTCCTCACTGCCCAACAATCCGCCATCCCCTGCATGAGGATTAAGCGAAAGAACTGCAATGCGGGGATTTTTTATTTTAAATGTTTTAACGAAAGTGTTATTGATTAATATTATCTTTTCAATCAATTTTTTCTTTGTTATCAGGGAGGAAATCTTTTTCACGGGGATATGCACGGTTAAAGGCACTATTTTCAAAACTGCCGAATACATGAGCATAAATGTATTTTTTGACGATGTGAGGTGTGACAGCATTTCAGTATGTCCCCCGTAAACATATCCTCCGAGATTTAAAGATTCCTTATTGATTGGCAGTGTCACAAGGGCATCAAAATAATTTTTTTTGCAGAGCTCGGCTCCAAGTTTAACAGCATCTCCCGAAATCCTTCCTGCGCCCGAATCTACTGCCCCCGGTTTCAGATTATAATCATAATTTACCGATAAGCTTAATATATCCTTATCCTGAAGTTTTTTCAGTTTTAATAATTTGCTATAGTAATCAAAAGCACTTTTCGGTCCGATAACCTTAATATCGTACCTCTCCAGAATATCTTTATTTGCAAATACCTTCAGAGCCAGTTCGGGACCGATTCCGTTCACATCTCCGCAGGTTATTAAAATCCTTTGTTTCAATTTTAATTGTTAAATGTTAGATGTTAAATTTAAAAGTATAAAGTATTAAGTAAGAGCTTTTGTTATTATTGATTATTTGTGCGTTCTGTGCATCCCCGTTAAAAGCTACAACTATTCATCGGGGGATTATTTGTCTTTAATCATAGTAATTTCCGCATCTCCCCAGAGTCCCTCCAGATTATAAAATCTTCTTGTTTCCGTCAGGAATATATGTACTACAACGTCTACAAAATCTATAAGTACCCAGCTTAAATTTCCGTAGCCCTCATTATGCCAGGCTTTTTGGCCAAGTTGTTTTGTTTCGCCTATTATAAAATCAGCTATAGCTTTATTCTGCGTATCAGACGATGCCGAACAAATCACAAAAAAATCCGTCACCCCGGTTAATTTTCTTAAATCCATGATTTTTATATCTTCACCTTTTTTTTGTAACATAAGATCTGTTATATACTTTGCCAATTTTTCAGATTCTGTTTTTTTTGCCATCCTTTATATTATTATTGAGTTATTATGTTATTTGTTATTTTAATTTATCCGTGTATGGTTTTAAATCATTAAAATCCTTTCCGATTATAATAGAAGCATCAAGATAAAGGTCTCTGTTAATCTGCTGTATTATATTTCTTCCGCTTACCCCGAGCACTTCTGCAATTCTCTGTGCTTTTCTCGTATCCCCTGTTCTGTCAATAATAATTGTTTTATCCACATCATTACTCTTATAATTCCCAAGGTCGACCACATCATACCCTTTTCTTTTCAAATAATCCCTGAAAATTGCTCCTACCCTGTTTTCCCCCGTGCCGTTCTGAACATCGACCTGTATTGAAAGATTCGGCTGGTTCGTTACACCTGTTTTTGTACTGTCTTTAAAATCTTTATTTGTTTTATTTTTACTCAAAATAGTATTTGTGACGAGCGAAAAAATAAGATATGCGCATAAAACCCCGAGAATTATTATGGTAATATTTAAGACATAATTAAATAAAGATTTTTTTAACTCCTGTTTCATATTAACTCCCATAAAATTAAAAAACCGAAAGAATTTTATTCCTTCGGTTTAATAATTTTATATAAAATTTGATAAAATTTTTGACATCATTTTGTCAATAATTCGCCTGCTTATCTTCCAAATTCTCCGTTATAAAAGCCCCGATTCAGCATCCCGTCATAATAAGAACCGTCGTTGAGATTTCTGAACTCCAGTTTAATAAAGGAATTATCGGAAAGTTTGTAATCCAGCGAAAGCCTTGAAAGAAAAACGCCCGAAAAGTCATTTTGCATTGTCTTTGCAAACTGATTTCCAAACATCGAGCTTGTATATGGAGAATATTGTATTTTCACATCCGCACTGACATTTAATTTATTCGATATTTTATAATTCATCGAATTGATATATGAGGTCAGAGATACATTTCCGTATTTGGAGCTGAGCATGGATACCTGGAAACTGTGCGACATTGAAAAATTCTTGGGATTAAAAATACCTAAAATCAGGTTATTGGTGCTTGTATTAATAGGTCTGTCATTATTCTTATATTGCGGATAAGCACCCGAAAACGCAAAAACGCAAAGAATAACGATAATTATTGTTTTTTTCATATTTTTATCTATTACAGCAAAAGATATAAATTTTCTTTTTAAAATACAATGTCAGACTTTAATTTTGCACTTATTTATTTGCCGATTAATATCACTTTTTGAGTTGCAAATTAAAAATTTTTTTCCTTACTTACAATAAGTTATTTCTTATAAGTAATTTTTTAACTCTTATTACAAACTCAAAAAAAGGGAAAATAAAATGATGAAAAAATACTTTTCATTTATGTCATTTCTTTTTGTAGCAGCAATAATATTATTTGCTACAAATTCTGGTTTTTCGCAAGGCGTTTCGCTTAATCCAAATTCACTCCCGGTAATCACAAATAATGATTTTGGAGTAGCATGTTCCGGTGGTCAGATTCATGATGACGGTGTAGCAGAAAACGGTTACGGCTGGAATGCTTCCGCAGGTGACCCGAGCGGATTTTGTGCAAAATTCATTCCGACTGTTTATCCTTACAAATTTACCAAATTTTGTATTGCGTTAACAAGACTTGCAGCAGGTCCTGCAAACTTCACATTCACGATTACAATGTGGAAGAGCACAAACGGAATGCCGGGTGTTATGATGGATACAACAACAGTAACTGCAGTAGGAGTTCCGGTATGGACAACAGTTACAATTTTTGATTTCAATCTTCCTTCTACCTGGGCACAGGTAACAACACCGGGGGACAGTGTATTTATCGGTATTAAATATACTGTTACAACCCAGCTCAACGTATTTATTGGTGGTGATGAAAGTACAACAACACCTATCTGGCCAAACTGGGCAACAACAGCTGCAGGTCCATGGACAAATCCGATTTCTTACTGGTCAACAGCCCGTTCATTTATATTCAGAGCAGAAGGTCAGCAAGCAACAACATATGCTCATGATTTTGGTCCAACTAATTTCTTAAGTATTCCATCAGAAATCGTAATTAATACTAGTACTCCCATTAAGGCAAAAATTATGAACTTTGGAACTTCAGCTGAAACTAACGTTCCTATAAAGTTCTACGTGAACAACGTTCAGGTTGGAAGTGCTATAAATTTAAGTCTTGCAGCAGGTGCGTCTGACTCAGTCAGTTTCCCATGGACACCGACCGTAGCCGGTTCGACAAATTTGATGGTAACATCCAATTTGGCGGGTGACCTGTACAGAGGAAATGATACACTCAGAACAACAGTAACCGTAGTAGCCTCGGCATTACAGACAATATTCTGCGATCCATTAACTACATTATCAAACTGGACATTATCGACCGCAGGCGGAACAGTACCATGGGCTTCGATTTCGGCATACTCAAGATATACAATGCCGGGTACAGCCACTCCTCCGGGAATGGGTTGTGATGTCGATTTAGCCGGTTCAGGAAACAGTTCAAATTCTACAGCAACTTTAACAACAGCTTTAAACTGCACAGGTAAAACAGGCTTATACCTTGAATTCGATGATGACTGGTACGTATTAGGTTCTGACCAGGCTCTTGTTGACCTTAGCACAGACGGTGGATCAACTTGGTCAAATTTAGTTACCTGGACTACAAGTCACAGAAGCAGTCACGAAATAATTCAGTTGCCAACTGCAGCAAACCAAGCAGCTGTAAAAATAAGATTCACTGCCATCCAACCAAGTTGGGATTGGTGGTGGGTTATCGATAATATTTGTATAAAAGGATATTTATTAGTAGGTGTCGGAAACAGCAATTCCAATGTACCAAAAACCTATTCATTATCACAAAATTATCCGAATCCGTTCAATCCTGTTACAAGGATTANNTTTTGAACTTCCAAAACAAGGATTTGTTAATTTGAAGGTTTATGATATACTCGGAAAAGAAGTGAAAACACTGGTAAACGAAGTAAGAGGTGCCGGATCATATTCGGTTGACTTTAATGCTTCTGAATTTTCAACTGGTGTCTATTTCTACAGACTCGAATCCAACGGATTCACAGATACAAAGAAAATGATGTTGATTAAGTAAGTAATCTTGCTTTTTCATATTACTTTTTAATTATAAAGAAGCTCCGTGGTTGAAGAAATCACGGGGCTTTTTGTTTTTACCTTCCCGGTTAATAATTAAGTCCCTTTTATTGGTAATTTCATAATTGAAATATTTTTATTAAATTTAGTTCAATTACTATCACTACTTCTGACGAAAATATTTTTTAAATAAAAATTATACAATTATGAGAAAAATTATTATCGCTTTAATAGTACTTTTCATTCCGGTTATTTCATATTCCCAGCAAATTACTTTAAAACTAAATGAAGGATTCGAATCAACAACTTTTCCGCCAACAGGCTGGAAGAGAATAAATGTATCAGGGGCAAACCAGTGGCAAAGATTAACGAATCCTTATCCGAACATCATTATGCAGCCGCCTGTCAACGGCATAGCAGTGGCACGCATTAACTACGAAAATATCGGCGGCGAAGACTGGCTAATTACAAGGAAAATTAATTCAATTTCCGATGGAGATTCATTGTTTTTTTATCTTATTAAACAATCCGAACAGGGTCCTTTCCCTCCGGACTCAATGCTGGTAAAAGTTTCCACGACCGATTCACTGCAGGCCAGCTTTACCAATACTCTCATCAATATTAATATTGCAGGAATCCCGACAGGCAACCAGGTCTGGCACAGGTATAGCTTCCCATTAACTCAGTTTGCCGGACAGAATATCTTTGTTGCTTTTCAGCATAAAGATTTTAACGGGCACGGATGTGCTATTGACAGTGTTGTTGTTTTCAATCCCGGTTCGATTGGAATTAAGCAAATTGAAAGCACTGTTCCCGATAAGTCGTTTTTATTTCAAAATTTCCCCAATCCATTCAATCCTTCAACGAATATTAATTTTGCATTACAAAAATCCGGACTTGTAACATTAAAAGTCTACGATATACTCGGTAATGAAGTCAGGACTTTAGTAAATATAGTAATGAACACCGGAACATATTCTGTTGGATTCAGCGGTGCAGACCTGCCGGGCGGAGTTTATTTTTACAAACTCGAATCGAACGGAATTACAGATTTAAAGAAAATGGTTCTGGTAAAATAGTATCACTGATTTCAGTGATTACTCTGATTTCGCTGACTTAGAGCAAATCAGATTGACTTAAGAGATATTTGCAAACCCCTTCGATTGAAGAAATCGAAGGGCTGTTTTTATATCACTGATTTTATTGATTGCACAGGATCCGACGAATTCTCCAGTTACAAAAATCGAGCTTCGTAACGATTCAATGAATTACTTTTTAAAAATTTATTTCATATCTTTGAAAAAATAAATTAAAAATACAATGACTAAACTTACAATTGATAATCTATTAGCGGATAATTTAATCAAAGGGAAAAATGTTCTTGTACGTGTTGATTTCAATGTACCGCTCGATGCCAATAGAAATATCACGGATTTTAAAAGAATAGTAGAATCGGTACCGACTATTAAAGCAATTATAAATAACGGCGGGAAATGTATTCTGATGAGTCATCTCGGCAGGCCTAAAGGAGAAAAAAACCCGAAATACTCTCTTGATGTCGTCGCGGAATTTTTATCTAAATATCTTGATAGCAGGGTTTTGTTTTCTGATGACTGTATTAGTCCCGTTAATAAAGAAGTTATAAAGAATATGCATCCGGGTGATGTACTTCTGCTTGAGAACCTGAGGTTTTACAAGGAAGAGGAAAAAAACAATCCCGAATTTGCTCAAAAGCATGCCGCTTACGGTGATGTTTATGTGAACGATGCTTTCGGAACCGCCCACAGGGCTCATGCATCCACGGAAGGGGTGACTCATTTTATTAAAATATGCGCCGCAGGTTACCTTATGGAAAAAGAACTGAAATATCTTTCCGCCGCAATAAACAACCCAAAACGCCCGCTCACAGCTATTCTTGGCGGTTCGAAGATATCGGGTAAAATAGACGTTCTGGAAAACCTGCTCAATATTGCGGATAAAATATTAATCGGCGGGGGAATGATGTATACATTTTATAAATCAATGGGTCTGAATATAGGTAAATCGATTTTGGAAGAAGATAAAATTGAACTTGCAAAAGAAGTTTTGAATAAGGCAAAGGCATTAAAAAAGGAATTGCTGCTTCCGCTTGATTTTGTAATAGCAGATAAATTCGAAAATTCTGCAAACAAAAAAACTGTTGCTTTCGATAAAATGACAGATGATTTAAACGAATGGATGGGAATGGATATAGGTGAAATGACAATCGAACTTTTTAAAAAGGAAATTCTGAATTCGGGAACAATCGTATGGAACGGTCCAATGGGTGTATTTGAAATGGACAGTTTTTCTAAAGGTACATTTGAAATTGCCAAAGCTCTCGCAGATGCAACATCGAAAGGAGCCGTTACTATTATAGGAGGCGGTGATTCCGCTTCTGCCATAGCAAAAGCGGGACTGGAAGATAAAGTTTCTCATGTCTCGACAGGCGGAGGAGCTTCACTCGAATTCCTGGAAGGGAAACTTTTGCCCGGAGTAGAAGCTTTATCGAATGCAGATTAATTAATACTCTTAAAATAAAAAAAGTCAGGTTAATTTAACCTGACTTTTTTATTTACACTTTTTTAAAAACATTTTACCTATCGACAAGTACCACGCCGAATTCGCCTTCGCAGGCAAGATCTCCTCCGATATAACCTTTATATGCTTTACCTTTCAGCTTGCAGAATCCCCTTCTGAAAGACAGTATCTGCATATCGAAAATAAGCTGGTCGCCCGGAACAACCTGTTTTTTAAATTTTACATTATCCATTGTGGTAAAGAAAGCAAGCTTCTTCTCTATATCATCCATTGTATGCATTAATAATACACCCCCGCACTGCGCCATTGCTTCAACTATCAGCACACCGGGCATAATCGGTTTACCGGGAAAATGTCCGGCAAAAAAGGGTTCGTTGAAAGTTACATTTTTCATACCCACAATTCTCTGTGTTTCCATTTCAATTTCCAGTATTCTGTCAACAAGCAAGAACGGATACCTGTGAGGAAGAATCTTCATAATTGCATCAATATCCAGAACACCGCCTGAAGTTTTCAGCATCTGGTATTTTTTTACGCTCTTTTTCTGCAGATATAGCTTTCTCAGCATCTTTGTAAATTCGATATTCGATTTATGTCCCGGTCTTGCAGCAAGTATCTGACCTTTAATCGGGGCACCTATTAACGCAAGGTCGCCAATCATATCAAGCACTTTGTGACGCGCCGGTTCATTCTTGAATCTTAGAGGCGTGTCATTTAATATTCCGGTCGTACCGAGTTTAATCTTACCATCAAGTTCAATCTTCTTTTTAAATTCCTCAAACTCACCATCATTGAATTTTCTGTCAACAATCACAATTGCATTATCAATTTCCCCGCCTTTAATCAATCCCTGTTCTTTCAGCATTTCAATTTCTTTCAGGAAACAGAATGTCCGGGCAGGCGCAAATTCCGTTTCAAACTCGCTCTGCAAATCGAACAATCCGCTGTGCTGCACTCCAAGCGCGGGATTGCTGAAATCAATCATAAGTGAAATTCTAAAATAATTCTTCAAAGGAAGTGCAACAATATCGACTTTGTCTTCTTCACTATGATAGTGTACAGTATCTTCGATGATTAAATAGTCTCTCATTGCATCCTGCTCGACAAATCCCGCTTTAATCAATGTATGCACGTAATCTATTGCGCTTCCGTCCATTATCGGGGGTTCATTGCTATCCAGTTCTACCGTAATATTATCTATTTCACAACCCACAATTGCAGCAAGAACGTGTTCGACAGTATGGACCTTTGCGTTTCCCATTGCAATTGTGGTTCCTCTGGAAATATCCACCACGTGGTCAATATCTGCAGGAATCTCAGGGGAATTTTCGAGGTCCATTCTTTTAAATCTGATTCCATAATTTTCGGGAGCAGGTTTAAAAGTCATCACAGACCTGTTACCTGTATGCAGACCGACCCCTGACATTGACACACTTTTTAAAATTGTTCGCTGTTTTTCTAACATTTACTGTTTTTTTTATTTATTGTTTTTTATTTATAATATTTCTCAGCTCTTCTCTCAGCTTTTCAATATATTTAATCGATGCTTCCTGCCTCAATTCTTCCTTGAACGGTTTAGCCCTGTAACCGGTATACATACCGGGTTTTGTGATGGACTTTGATACACCGACTGCCGCACCGATTATAACATCATCACAGATTGTAATGTGTCCGACAAGTCCTGCCTGCCCGCCAATCATACATCTCTTTCCTATCTTCGTAGTGCCTGAAATCCCGACCTGTGCTACAATCACCGTATCTTCCCCTACGTATACGTTGTGTGCGATTTGAATCTGGTTATCCATTTTTACACCGCGGCATATTCTTGTTTCTCCTATTGTTGCCCTGTCAATTGTACAATTACTTCCAATCTCAACATCATCTTCAATCACCACAATCCCTTTTTGAAGTATCTTTTTAAATATTCCGTCTTCCTGCTTTGCATAGCCAAAACCGTCGCTTCCTATAACAGTACCGGAATGAATATGCACATTATTACCGAGGATGCAATTTTTGTAAATCACTACATTATTTTCTATTCTGCAATTATTTCCGAGACTCACGCCTTTTCCTATCACACTGCCTGCCGATATTCGTGTATCTTTACCTATTTTACACCCGTTTCCGATTTTTACAAAATCATCTATAAAAACAGTTTCACTTATTTTTGAATCTTTTCCTATAACGCAGGTATCCGAAATACCGTATTCTTCAGCAGTTTCATCCTTGTTAAACAGTTCCAGCAGGCTGACAAATGAAAGATAAGGGTCCTGGACTTTAATAACGGTCAAATCATTTCTGATTTCCTTTATTTTAAAAGTCTTCGAGACTAAAACAGCCCCGGCATTTGTCTCCGAAAAGAATTTTTCATACAGTGGGTTCGAAATAAACGTAATTTCATTTTTACCCGCTGTTTCAATCTTTCCGACATTAATAATTTCCAATTCGGCATTTCCTGAAACTTCCCCGTTAATATATTCTGCTATTTCCTTAACTTTCATTTTATTTTCCCTCTATCACTTTTTGAACCTTTGCCGTTAAATCATATTTTTCATTTACAAACAAAAGCAGTATATCACTGTTCCTGTCAAAGACATAGTCATAATCCTCCTTCTTTGCAACTGTTTCAATTGCCTTAAATATTCTGTCCTGAACAGGTTTCATGAAATCTGTCTGTTTAACAAAATATTCCCCGCCCTCGCCGAACTTCTGGGTTTTAAAAGTAGTAATAGAAGTCTCGATATCTTTAATGTCCTTTTCCATCTGAGATTTCATCTGTTCGGATAATATAAGTTTCTTTTTATCATAATCATCTTTGATTCTTTTCAAACTATCCTGCAGATTTCCAAGGTCTTTCTGCCATTCGCCAACCTGGTTATCCAGCTTTTGCTTGGCATCTTTTGCTTCCTGCATATTGTCAATAATCTTTTTTGAATCTATATATCCGACTTTAGTCTGAGAAAGCGCGAAAGACGAAACAATTAATGATAATATGATGCCTGTAATTAGGCCTTTTGTTTTTTTCAATTTAATATTTTTAAATTAATTGAAATTATTTTAATTTATCGAGAACCTTGAATGTAATATCGGATTCCTTTTCCCCGTAAATCAAATCTTCCGTTTTATTAAATACAAAATTGATTTTCATTTCTTTGGCAACAATTTCGACCGTTTTGGCCATTTTTTCGACCAAAGGTTTTAAAAGCTCCGCTTGCCTCTGAATCAAATCATTCTGAGCTTTTTGTTTGTAACCTGTCAAAGCATCATCAAGCGTCTGCAATTCTTTCTGCAGGTCGGCGATTTCATCGCTGAGTTTTTTCAATTCCGCATCTGATTTTACCGCTCCCGATTCAACAAGCTTCTGGGCTTCTTCATAACGCTTTTTGAAAACTTCCGCTTTTGATTTTAATTCATTTTCTTTATTCTGAAGTGTATCGGCATACAGTTTTGCAAAAGCCTGGTATTCATCTTCCACCTTTTTGTAGTCGGGCATTTGTTTGATTATACCGTCTCTGTCAACATATCCGATTTTTATCTGCGAGAAAGAAAATGTAGATATACACAATACTAATCCGACTAAAAAAACGAAAAATTTAATGTTTAATACTTTCAAGAAATTATCTCCTTATTATTTTAATTATGTTTATTAATTTCAATTTGCTATTTGTTAATTACTAAAATCCTTTACCAAACTGGAAGTGGAACACTAGTCCCGGACTTACCCTGTCTTCTATTTTTCTGTCAAATCCGTAGCCGAAATCAAACCCTACAAGTCCGACTGCAGGCAGATACAGCCTCGTACCGAATCCTATCGACCTTCTCAGATCAAACGGATCCGTTTTAGAAATATCTGCCCAGATATTTCCCGCCTCTGCAAACAGTAATACGAAAATCGGAAATGGGTCAAGTGATAAAGGATATCTTAATTCAATACCATATTTTATTGCAACCTTGCCTCCGATCGGATTATAACCCGCATCTTTCGGACCTATATTCCTGTCATTATAGCCTCTTAATGCTATTGTATTATAAGCCAACCCGTTACCACCCATAAAAAATAATTCTGTCGGGGGAAGATACCGGTCGCTTCCTATAGGTTTTACAAATGAAAAATTAAAATTACTGTACAATACAAATTTTTGATTCCTTACCAGCGGTGTATATGTTTCTGCCAAAAAAATATTTTTTACAAAATCAATATTTCCGGGTAAAAACGGTCCGCCGGAAAGCTCGGTCGAATTTGCAATTCTTGTACCTGTAAGCGGAAACATAGGGTCAAATACTGTCGAACGCGTTATCGTCTGTCTTATGCTGAACTGGTCTCTTTTACCTGTTGAGTAATATCCTCCGCCGTTTATAACATTGGTACTTTGAACTTTAACCGACCAGTCGCCTCTGAAATAATCATCGGGAAATTTAAAACGCCTGCCGATACTTACTATTCCTCCTGTTTCTTCAATGTCATAGGTGTAGTTTGTCCTGGTATCAAAAAGATTAAAGCCAAGTGAAGTTGGTTCATTCATGAACCAGGGTTCCTGGAATCCTATCGAGAAAGTTCTGTAAGTTCCCGCTTCACCGAACTGCCAGTTGAAATTCAGCATCTGTCCTGCACCGCCGGAGAAAGGATGTGAAATATCGAAATTATTAAACGTAAGACCAAGAGAACCCGTCATTCCAAAGCTTCCGCTATATCCGACCGAGGCATTGAACTGGTCGGACGAGCGTTCCTGTACAATATATTTAATATTTACAATCGAATCATTTTCCAGAGCGAGGTCCTGGTTGAGTTTTTCCGGATTAAAATAGTTTAGAGCATTTAACTGCTGCATGCTGCGTTTTACATTTCCCCTGTTGAAAAAATCTCCGGGTATAGTATAAAGCTCCCTTCGCAGCACCTTATCCTGCGTTTTATCATTTCCTTCAAAACTGACGTTACCGAATTTAAACTGATTATTCTCTACAATTTTTATTTTCATATCAAGTTTATTTCCGTCGACAACTTTTTCGTCCACATCTGTAGAATAATTGAGATAACCATTATCGTAATACAATGCACTTATATCGTTTTCCGCTTCGTTGCCGTATAAATTCAAAGACATCTTTTTGAAATTGTAGACGTCACCTTTCTTCAAATCCAGCCTTGCCAGCAATAAAGAGTCGGGATAAATTTTGTTTCCTTCAAAACTCACGCTGTTCACATAATATTTTTTACCTTCGTCAATTTTCAGCTTGATATAAATATCTTCTTTATCCTGTGATAATTTAAGGTCTTCCCCCGTAATTTCCGCGTCCCTGTAACCTTTTTCCTTGCAGAAATTTATTATAGACTTTTTATCTTCTTCAAATTTTGATTTATCGAATGTTGCACCATCCCAGAATTTCCACCATACTTTTTCCGATGTATTATCCATAGATTTTTTCAGTTCCTTGTTCTTTAATCCCTTATTACCTTCGAAACTAATTTCCCTGACCGTGAGTTTATGCCCCTCTTTAATCTTTATTCTTATATGCGCTTCATTATTTGCAGAGATAAGTTTATCGACGTTAATTTCAGCAAGCGAATAACCTTCATCGGTATAGTATCTAACAAGATTGTATTCTATATCCTTTAACTTCTGGTCCTGCACGACTTCCCCGTTTGTCAGCCCGATTTTATCGGTAATATCGCTCTTGGAAATCTTATCATTGCCGATCACTTCAATCCCCTCCACACGCGGTAGTTCCTGTACCTGTATTACAAGATAAATATCCTTGCCGAATTTTTTATCAACATAAAGAGATACATTTGAAAATAATCCGAGGCTCCAGAGTTTTTTAATTGCATCCCTTGTTTCATCCGAAGGTATTGCAATTTCCATATTCTCTTTAAGATTCGAGTAATTAATAATTGTCTTTGAATCGTAAAATTTATTTCCCGTAACATTTATGCTCGCTATCCTGTAAACAGCTGGTTCCTGATCATCCTGTGCTACGGAAGTTTTAGATCCTGCAAAAAAAACAAAAACTGCGAGAATAAATATTATTTTTGAGATTTCTTTAAAACTCATTTTCTTTAATAATTTACTTTTTAATTTTATTTATTTGTTCACTGACCAGTCCAAATCTGCGTTCACGCCTCTGGTACTCTCTTATTGCTTCATATAAATGTTCCCTCCTGAATCCGGGCCAGAAGATTTTATCAATGTAAATTTCAGTGTAAGCCAGTTCCCATAAAAGGAAATTGCTTATCCTGAATTCTCCCCCTGTCCTTATCAGCAAGTCGGGCTCGGGCAGCAAACCTGTAGTTAAATATTCCGAAAATAATTTTTCGTTTATCTGGTCTTCTTTTATTTTTGATTCCCTTACATCTATTGAAATATTTTTGACTGCATTCAGGATATCCCACCTTCCACTATAGCTGATTGCAAGTGTCAGGGTCATCAGCTTATTGTTCTTCGTTTTCTCCATTGCATCTTTTAATTCGGCAAGCACCCTGTCAGGTAAAGTACTGAGATTGCCGACTGCATAAAGTTTTACGTTATTTTCATGCAGCCTGTCTGTTTCATCTTTCAGTGCTTTTATCAGAAGTTTCATCAAAATTGAAACTTCATCTTTTGGTCTTTTCCAGTTTTCGGTCGAGAATGTGTACAGTGTAAGATTCTTTACGCCAATCTGTCCGCAGCATTCCACAATATCCCTCACGGATGTTACTCCCTGCCTGTGTCCGAATACCCTGGATTTATTTCTTTCCTTTGCCCACCTGCCGTTTCCATCCATAATAATGGCTATGTGCTTTGGAATTTCACCGTTTTCCTTAATCTTATCCTGAATAGCCTTATCTTTTTTATCCGGTTCTATCAAATTATAAAATTTTATATTTTTTATCCCAGTTTCATTGCTTCTCTTACCTCACCCATTGTATTTTCTGCAACTGCTTTAGCTTTTGTTTCGCCATCACTTAAAACATTCTTAATATAATCAATATTTTTTTCCAGTTCACTTCTTTTATTGTGTACCGGTGCGAAGTAGTCTTTTATCTTGTTTGCTATATTCATTTTACAGTCAAAGCAGCCTAATGTTCCGCTGCTGCATCCTTCCCGTATTTCAGGTACTTCACCGGGATTGAATTTATTGTGATACGTGAAAACAAGACAGATATCCGGATTTCCCTTATCGCCTTTTCTTAATTTATTCGGGTCTGTAAATGCTTTCTTCATCTTATTTTTTATTTCATCTTCACCGTCGGATATCAATATCGTATTTCCAAGTGATTTACTCATTTTTGCTTTTCCGTCCAGTCCCGGAAGCCTTGCAAACTTTGTAATCTTAGGCTCGGGTATAGGAAAAATTTTCTTCCCGTCTTTCAAAATATATTGTTCATTAAACAAACCTGCAATATGTCTTGTAATTTCTACGTGAGGCACCTGGTCTTCACCAACCGGTACCAAATCGCCCTTGTATAATAATATATCGGCAGCCTGAAGTACAGGATATCCAAGATGCCCGTATGTTATGCTCTGCAGATTCAAATCCCTTATCTGGTCTTTCAGCGTAGGGTTTTTCTCAAGCCTTGCTTTCGTTATTAGCATTGAAAATATAAGAAATAATTCAGTGTGCTCTTTTACTTTTGACTGCCTGAAAATAGGCGATAGTACAGGATCTATTCCGCATGCAACCCAGTCTATAACCATATCAATCGTGTCATTATAAACATTTGTCGTATCGAGACTCGTAGTTAAAGTATGGTAATCAGCTATTAGATGATAATTCTGATAAGAATCTTGCAGATGCACCCAGTTTTCGAGCGCACCGACAAAATGCCCGATGTGCAGTTTACCCGTAGGTCTCATTCCCGACAATATAATCTTTTTCTTGTCCATTAATATATTTTACTTTGTACTGTCGACTTTAATTTTAATTATTTTCTCACCGTCTTTTGTCATTCCGTATTTTTCTCTTGCAATCTTTTCAATCTTTTTATCCGAAGTGTTAATTTCGTTTATTTCTTTTTTCAAATCCTCACCTTTTTTCGTTTCATCCTGCAGTTGTTTCTCAAGCTGTTTTCTGGTTGAATCGAGTTTCATCCTTGTCAAAAAACCTTTACTTCCGAAAATCGCAAGCCCTGAATGCGCAATTATTATGAACAAAAAAATCAGAGCCATTTTATTATACTTAAAAAACCTTGCAGTTTTTTTTAACAGACTATCTTTGCTTTCTTCCTGCTGCTCTGACATTTTAATATTTATTTAAAGATAACCCGATAATATTCTCAATCAGTTCATTAAATTCCATGCCTTTTGCTTTAACCGCTTTCGGAACAAGCGACAGCGCCGTCATTCCCGGTAAGGTATTAACCTCCAGGCAATATAAATCATTATTCGAATCCAACAGGAAATCCACTCTTGAATATACGGAGCATCCGAGTGATTGATACGCTTTTAAAGCGAGTTCTTGCGCTTTGTCACTTATTTCATCACTGATTTCCGCCGGGCAGATATATTCTGTCATTCCCTTTGTATATTTATGCTTATAATCATAAAAACCCTCTTTCGGTACAATTTCAATCAGCGGGTAAGCTGTATTTCCCAAAATCGAAACCGTTAATTCTCTTCCTTTTACATATTTTTCAATCATAATCTTATCCGTGTATTTAAAACCAAGCTCTAATGCATTTTTTATTTCGGATTCATCGTGAACAATAGTCAGCCCAACCGTACTTCCCTCATCATTTGGTTTTACTACAAAAGGTAATTTTATCTTTTTTAAAATTTCCGAAATATCTATTTCATCCTTGTTTGAAATCACAATCCAGTCTGCGGTAAGAATATCAAAATTCCGAAAAATCATTTTAGTCAGATTTTTATCCATCGCAACCGCGGATGAAAGCACATCTGAACCTGTAAACTTAATGCCCCTCAAATCAAGCAGGCTCTGTATTCTGCCGTCTTCGCCGTATTTTCCGTGAAGTCCTAAAAATGCAAGCTCAATATTATCGAACATTTTTGAATTAATGCAATCGATAACTTTTCTGCGGGATTCTTTCAATAAATTCTCCATAGCTTCTTTTGTAGGATACTCTTCTGAAACCAAATCCTTAAAAATAATATCCTCGCTGATTTCTTTATCTCCATAAATCGGGTCAATAACGCTCACACTATGCCCGTTTTCCCTTAATGCTTTTAATATAGCCCTGCCTGAAGATAATGAAACTTCCCGTTCAGACGATATTCCCCCCACTATTAAGGCAATTTTCATATATTTTACCAAATCAAATAATATAATGATTTTAAATCTCTATTAAAATAATGAATTTCATCATTATTTTTAGCAAAAAACAATGGGTTTTTTATTTTTCTAAACTTTCATAAATATTGAGAATAAATGACTTTAATCAAATAATAATATAAATTATCTTAAATGGTTAATTATGACAGTAACCAGGAAAAATATCAAAGCTGATTTACACATACATTCAAATTTTTCCGATGGAAAATATTCTCCGTTAGAATTACTCCAGAAGGCAAAAGAAGCCGGATTTTCCGCAATTAGCATTACAGACCACGATAATATCAATGGTATCGAAGCAGCACTGCAGCACTCTGATGAATACGGAATTGAAATCATACCCGGAATAGAATTCAGCACAGATTATAACGGCAAGGAAGTACATATTTTAGCGTATTTTATAGATTACAAGAATCAGGCACTGATTGAGTTTATCGAGAACATCAGAAAATCGAGAGTTGAGAGATTAAGACAAATGATAAAAAGGCTCAGCCAGCTGAATTGCATAATTAATGCCGAGAAATTTCTCGGAAAATATTCATCAAATATTACATTGGGGCGTCCGCACCTGGCACTTGAAATGGTGAGTGTAAAATTTGTAAAAAATTATGTCGATGCATTTATAAGATTCATCGGCGACGGAAAGCCCGCATACGTTAAAAAACCAAATCCCGATATAAAGACCGTGCTTAATATTATTGCGGAACTCGGCGGATTATCTTTCATCGCACACCCGGGAAAATATTTTAAGAACACGCAGATTCAGGAAATTATTGAATGCGGCGTAGACGGGATTGAAGTAATGCACCCATCTCATTCTTATACTGATATTAATTACTTCCAGAAAGTTGCGGCACAGAATTTCATGCTGGAAAGCGGCGGCTCGGATTTCCACGGAATAGTAAAAAATGATTTTGAGAACTTTGGAAACTTCTATGTTACAGACAGGGAAATAGTTAATATGAAAAGAAGACTTTATTAAAATAATCCGCAGATGAAAATCAATAAAAATAAAATAGCAATCGTTGTAAGCAAATTTAATGAAGTAGTAACTGCAAATCTGCTAAGCGGAGCAATAGAAGCGCTGAAAGAAAATAATGTAAGCGAAAAAAATATTAAAATATATTACACACCCGGAGCATTTGAAATTCCGCTTGCGCTTAAAAAGCTCTGCAGGAAAAAAGGTAAAAATAAATTTGACGGCATTATAGCTCTCGGCTGTGTGATTAAAGGCGAGACAGCACATTTCGAATACATATCAAACGCTGTTTCAAACAGTATAAGCAATCTATCGGTTGAATTTGAAATCCCGATTGCATTCGGCGTGCTTACCTGCTACACACCCGAACAGGCATTCGCCCGAAGCGGAGTTGACCCCTGCAATGAAGATACAAATAAAGGATTTGAATCGGGTCTAGCTTTGATGGATATGATAAAGCTAATGAAGACAATTTAGTACTTCCTTCGTGAAAGAGGTTTACTTTTCTTAAAAAAACAGCGGAATTAAAAAAATTATTTTATTTTAATATATTGATCTAATATTTCTTTTGATCTATATAACTGCACTATTATGTCACCATAAATCATAAAAATAGTACTATCCAAATATAATATTTCTACATTAAAATCCGTTTTCGGATATAAATCTTGTGGCGACAATTTGTATTTATTTGTATCTCGATATATTTCGAATTCATATTTTTCACTTTTCTCAATTTTTTCATACTCTTTTAATGAAATTCTTTTTAATGGATTTTCTATTTTATCAGAAATTAAAAAATATTTATTACCTTGTGAATTCTCTATTAAATATAAGAAAAAATAATTGAATCCAATATAGTTCTCTTTAATTTCAAAACTATCAATATTACTTTTTTGATAATTTGTAGATGTACAACTACAAAATACTAATAAAAGAATAATAAAAATATTTTTCATTTGATAATATTTGATGTGCCAGGAAATCTCCGCTCTTTGGGACTCACGGCACAATTATTTTTTTTCAGTTCAGCCCATGGTTTCAACCGTGGGGAAGATGTAGATTTCTTAATTACTCTTCCGCCCCACTTTGTCATCCCGCAATGTTTTAATGCGGGATCCAGTTTTCTAGCTCTTGCTTTTTTCTTCTTCCCTAAAATAAATAAACTTTTTCATTGATTCTATTTCTTCTTTACTTGCTATATCATAAAATAAATCCTTCCATTCCATGTTAATTTTCTCTATTAAATTTATCTTCCATTTCCTGTTCCATTCTTTCAGCACTTTTTCTCTTTTTATTGCTTCATTTATATAATCATAAGTTTCATAATAGACAAGTTTATCAATTTCATATTTTTCGGGAAAGCCTTTTATTATTTTTTCTTTATGCTCTAGTATTCTTCGAATAAGGTTGTTAGTTACACCAATATACAACGTTCCATTTTTCTTACTTGCAAGTATATAAACATAATAAGTCTGATTTTTCATTTCTCTTACTTATTTGGTTTCCTGGATCCCGCATTAAATCATTGCGGGATGACAGGGGTGTGTTTTTAGTGTCGGGGAGTCTCCGCTCTTTGGGACTCCCGACACAATCTGTATTCAATAAAATTTTCTCTGTGTTCTCTGTGGCAATTAATTTCTATAACGATTTCAACACTTTCAGCATATCATCGTGAATTAATCCGTTCGTTGCCAAAATTTCTTTTTCATAAATAGAATATTTTCCGCCTTTAAAATCGGTAACTTTTCCGCCTGCTTCCGTCATAATCAGATAACCTGCCGCAACATCCCACGGATGCAGATTATATTCCCAGAAACCGTCGAACCTGCCGAGTGCAGTCCAGCACAGGTCCAGCGCCGCCGAGCCGAGACGCCTGATTGGTAAATCCATATCGAGGAAAGCAGAAAAAGCTTTTATTGGTTTATAAGGAATATCCGCAGCAACATAAGGAAATCCCGTTACCAGCAGTGCTTTCTTTAAATTATTTTCTTTCGTTACTGAAATTTTTTCATCATTTAAAAATGCACCTTTTCCTTTTTCGGCAAAAAACATTTCTCCCGACATCGGGTTATATACAATTCCGAAAATTATTTCTCCAGCTTTTTCTATCCCGATTGATACGCAGCAAATAGGAATTTTATGCGCATAGTTTATCGTACCGTCAATCGGGTCAATTATCCATTTGATATCGGAACTTGTTTCGAGCGCGCCGATTTCTTCGGACAGGATATTATGTTCAGGAAAATCCACTTTTATTATTTCAATTATTTTTGTTTCTGATTTTTTATCAACTTCGGTAACTAAATTCGAAATTATATCTTTGCTTTCGATTTTAAATGAGGTTTCGAAATATTCTTTTACAATTTTTCCCGATTCAATTGCTGCTTTATATAATGTGTTTTTCATTTAATTCGTCCTTCATTTCGTTCCCAAAGAGGACTTTGGGAACGAGTACAAAAAATATTTTAATTTTAAATTTCCATCTCCAGCCCGTCGTAAGCCAGCTCTATGTTCTCAGGCAATGATGCATTTGTTTCATCGTGCATTAAATCGTGAGTTATGTGCGTGAAATATGTTTTCTTTGCTTTCAGTTTTAATGCAATTTCAGTTGCCTGCTCCAGATTTAAATGCGTGGGGTGCGGAGCTTTCCTGAGTGAATTGAGAATCAGCACATCGAGATTTTCAAGTTTGTTCATTTCTTCATCGGGGATTTTACTGCAATCAGTGATGTATGCAAATTTTCCAATTCTATATCCGAATATTTTCATTCTTCCGTGATAGACTTCAATAGGAATAATTTCTGTTTCTTTAATTTTAAAAGGTTTGTTCTCTATGTAATTAAAATTCACAAGCGGGACTGCCCAGTAACTTTTCAGCTTTTCATCGAGCGCATAGCGGAATGTAATTTTGATTTCATCGAGTGTTAATTTATTGCCGTAAATANNACTGCATCGAGGTCTATAATTCCCGCCCTCAGCATCTGCTGCCTGAAGTCGATTGAAGTATCGATTAAAATTTTCAGTCCGTCGACTTCAACATAAGCGGAGACTCTTAATCTTTTATCTTTAGGATTTTCCGAAAGGCAAGTGGGGCAGGTACATCCGATAATCGGGACTCCCTGCGAGGTTCCCGAGCCTACTATTTTTATTTTCATTTCATCGACTCTCTCTCGATAATTTCCCGTATTTCCGGTTTTACAAAAATATCTTCGATTCCAAGTTCCGATAAATTTTTTGCAAGAAAACCGATTTTTTTGGCAGACTCGATATTCTTATTCAGCAAAAAAAGTTTCTGCTCCCTTAGCAGGCAAAATCCGCCCTTGAAACTTCCCTTTTCAATCCTTACATCGTACCCTATATTTTTGAAAACTTCAATTAATTCATCTATGATTAATTCCTGCTTTTCATCTACCGGCTTTACTATAGCTTTTTTTATTACTTTGCTCATCTTTATATTATCATTTGTTTAAAATATCAAGGTCATCATCTTCGTGCATTATGTATTTATACGAATACTCTTTTTCTTTTATTTTTTCTTCTTCGAGCTGCGCTTTTGTTTTATGCAGCGGCCTGAAGACTACAATTCCAATAATCGTATAATAGCTCAGAACTCCTATCCACGGTACACCTTTAAGAAAACCGATTCTCTCGCCGAATAATTTCAGAAGCCCGTCGTGATTCGGAGGATTCTTTAAATATAATAAATAAAATTTGATGTCGAGAAAATACGTATAAATTTCAACCGGCACGAATGCGAAAAACATTATACAGCACATCAGAAGCCACGCATTTTCCTTTATATTTAACTTTGAAGTTTTTAAAAACACTAAAGCAGATGTAAGAACAAATACATAGGATATCATTATCAGTATTGAAGTATAAGACAGCATTCTGAATATCCAGTTCTCCTCATCGGGAGGAATCCCAGTACGGAAATTGAATTCATCGTAATTCAATAAATCATTGCCGATTAAAGCCCTTACATTAATCCCGCCCAGCCAGAATATGGATGCAATAATTAATAATAATAACCAGAATTTCGCGGATTTACTTAACAAGTTGATTCCTTTCTCTTAAAATCAAAATTATCTAATTGGCAGGAGAAATTCAATTTAATAACATTAACTTTTTATTGTTATATTTTGTTATTATTTTTACAAAATAATCTCTAAATTTCAAAAAACCATATGATTACTGAACAGCAAATTTTAGATGTGCTATCTAAAGTAAAAGAACCATTACTAAATAAAGATTTTGTTTCTCTTGATTTTATAAAAAGAATTTCCCTGAACGGAAATAACCTGCAGCTTACGCTCGGCATCACAGATACGGAATACAATGATTTCCCCGGACTGAAAAATTCCATTATGTGGCATTTCAAGGAAAATCTGCCTGAAGTGGAAATCGGAAGAATAGATTTTATGCTCGGTGTAATTAAGCATAACGAAAAGCAAAAAGATGCGGTGATGCCGGGAGTAAAAAATACAATCGCTATTGCTTCGGGAAAAGGCGGAGTGGGAAAATCCACGGTTGCCGTGAATCTTGCCGTATCACTGGCATACGAAGGCGCGAAAGTTGGGCTTATCGATGCGGATATTTATGGACCATCGATTCCCACAATGTTCGGGATTAACGAAAGACCAAAAGTTTTCAGTGAAAACGGAAAAAACAAATTAATGCCGATTAAAAAATATGATATTAAACTTATGTCCATTGGTTTTCTTATGGAAGAGGATACAGCAGTTGTTTGGCGCGGACCAATGGCTTCGAGCGCGCTGAAACAATTCATGAGTGAAGTGCACTGGGAAGAACTCGATTATCTTTTATTTGATATGCCTCCGGGAACTGGCGATATACAGCTTACACTCAGCCAGTCCATTCCATTAACGGGAGCAGTAATTGTTACTACTCCGCAGGAAATCTCGATGATAGATGCAAAGAAAGGACATTTGATGTTCGATAAGGTAAATGTACCTACGCTCGGATTCATAGAAAATATGAGCTATTATTTAAATGCGGAGGGAGAGAAGGAATTTATATTCGGACAG
>PMIW01000162.1 GCA_003158365.1 Ignavibacteriota bacterium
GACATCGAGTCGCTGCCGTTTCTCGAAGCTTTAAGGCAGTTTATGCACGAAGTAGGAAAAACCAATTCTCTGTGTGTTCATCTGACTTTAGTACCGTTTATCAAAGCCGCGGGTGAACTTAAAACCAAACCCACACAGCATTCTGTAAAAACATTGCTTGAAATCGGAATCCAGCCAGATATTCTGCTTTGCAGAAGTGAAAAAACACTTTCAAAAGAGATGAAAGCAAAGATTGGATTGTTCTGTAACGTGGAAACTGATTCAGTTATGCAGGCACTTGATGCAAAATCGATATACAGTGTCCCGATTAATCTGCACAATGAAAAATTCGATGATGTAATACTTAAAAAATTAAATTTAAAATGCAGTAAGCCGAATATAATTAACTGGAAAAAAGCAGTAAATAAAATTCTATTCCCGAAAAAAGAAGTGGTAATCGGAATATGCGGAAAATACAATCTCGTGCCCGATGCATATAAAAGTATTATGGAATCATTTATTCACGCAGGTGCTTTTAATGAAGTAAGCGTAAAATTAAAATGGATAGACGCAGAAGATATCGAAAAGAGCCCTAAGAACACAAAAGAGATTATGAAAGATATAAAAGGTCTGCTGGTATGCCCGGGATTCGGAGAACGAGGTATTGAAGGAAAAATTGCGGCAATTAAATATGTAAGGGAAAATAATTTACCGTTCCTTGGAATATGCCTGGGGCTTCAGTGTGCAGTGATTGATTTTGCAAGAAATGTTTGCGGCCTGAAGAGTGCGAACTCGACGGAGTTTAAAAACTCACGGTATAATGTTATCGATATTATGGAATACCAGAAATCGGTTGTTCTTAAAGGCGCTTCCATGAGACTTGGCTCTTATCCCTGCATTATAGAAAAAGGCACACTTGCATATAAGTGCTATAAAAAGGAATTTATTAATGAAAGACACAGGCACAGATACGAAGTAAATAATAATTTCAGGAGAATCTTAACCGATAATAATCTTATTCTGTCCGGATTATCCCCTGACGGCTCTTTGGTTGAGATAATCGAATTACCTCAGAAAATTCATCCGTTTTTCATTGCAAGCCAGTTTCATCCCGAATTTAAATCGAGGTTAATCAATCCGCAGCCTTTGTTCAGGGAATTTGTGAAAGCTTGCAGTTTAATTAATTAATATTTTTTTGGAATTCACAGGACTTACATCTAAAGAAGTAAAAGAAAGAAAGGATAAAGGGTTAAGCAACCGCTCTTCAAAACCCAAAACAAAAACCGTTAGCGAGATTTTTGTAAATGATATCTTTTCGCTTTTCAATTTTATTATTTTCGGGATAATTGCCTTCGTACTGTATTTCTATATAAAAAACAAAGACGAACGTCTGCTTCTCGACTCCATCGGTATTCTCAGTATTGCCTTTACAAATACCTTCATTGCTATATACCAGGAAATCAAATCCAAAAAAGCACTCGATAAAGTAAACCTGCTCTTAAAAAAACAAATTAATGTACTGCGTGACGGAGAAGCAAAAAAAATCGATGTAACCGAAATTGTGGTCGATGATTTAATCCGGATTAAAAGAGGCGACCAGATTGTAGTGGACGGAAAAGTGGTTAAAGCAAAAATTCTCGATATCGACGAATCTTTATTGACGGGTGAATCCGTTCCGGTAGAAAAATTCGAAGAAGATAAAGTGCTTTCGGGAAGTTTTTGCGTCTCAGGTTCGGGAATCTATAAAGCGGAAAAAGTCGGAGATAAGAGTCATGCCAATTCAATAACAGCACTTGCAAAAAGGATGAATTTGTCCACAAGCCCTTTGCAAAAAAAAATAAACCTTATATTAAAGGTTTTATTCGGGTTTGCATTAATTTTAACGTTAGTGGAAGTCATCGTATGGAATGCCAATCCAAAAATAGAATTTGTTGAATTCATCAGAAAGATTGCCACTATACTGATATCCCTTGTTCCCCAGGGACTTGTATTGATGGCATCTGTCACTTATGCAGTGGGGGTTTACAGGATTAGTAAAATTGGCGCAATTGTCCAGAAACTCAATGCGATAGAATCTTTTTCCAATGTCAAAGTGGTCTGCATGGATAAGACAGGCACGCTTACGGAAAACAAATTAAGGATTCATTCATTCACAAATTTAAGCAAAACCATTCCCGAAGAGGAAATAAAACTTCTGCTTGGAAGTTATTCTCACAATTCAAGCGATAAGAATACAACAATTATGGCTCTCGATGAATTCGACTATTATAAAACGGCTGAATGCATCGAAGAATTTCCTTTTAACTCATCAAATAAACTGAGCATACTGAAACTTAAAATAAAGGAGCAATCTGATTTTTACATCCTGGGAGGTTTCGATGTTTTAACCGAAAAACTGGCGGAAGAGCATAAAAATATTTCTCTGAAAGTGTACAATGAAAATAATCTGAATATATACAGGAATCTTCTGTTCGGGAAAGTCCTGAATATAGATTCCATTAGTGACGCAAGAAATAAATTAAATGAATTAAATATTGAACCAATATGTATAGTATCCATCACGGATACAGTACGAAAAGATGTTTATGATGCACTGGATTTATTCAATAAAAACGGAATTGGTTTTAAGATTCTCTCGGGCGATTCAGGCGAAGCCGTTATGGCAATTTTAAATGAAATCGGATGGAAGATAAATCTTGAACAGATCGTAAGCGGCAGAGAACTTGATTTGGTTTCAAAAGAGGAATTTAAAAATATTGTTCTTACGAAACAGGTTTTTGCAAGACTGAATCCGGAGCATAAACTTGATATAATAAAAGCTCTTAAGAAAGAAAAAATATATACGGCGATGATAGGAGACGGTGTTAATGACCTGCCTGCAATAAAACAATCAGATATGGGAATCGCAATGGAAGAAGGAAGTGCAATTACAAAGGAAGTTGCAGATATAATTTTACTTAAAAACAAATTTTCACTGCTGCCCGAGATTTTTAACGAAGGTAACAAGATTATCAACACTGTAAATTCCGTTTCAAAATTGTTTTTAACAAAAAACTTCCTTGTCATATATCTGAGCCTGCTATCTTTGATATTTATGCTCGATTTCCCATTAACTCCCAGGCGTGTATCTCTGTTAAATGTTTTCGCAATCGGTCTGCCGGCATTAATAATTACACTTAGAAATCAAAATATTGAAAAATGCTTAAATTTCATCAAGGATACTTTTTCGTTTGTTCTGGTATCTTCAACAATAATAATTGCGGGAGGATATGCGGGATATTACCTGACATCAAGAATGTATAATTCTTTGAAATCAGAACTCGATATGGTAATGGTAACCATTATCATTTTTATTTCCGTCATGAACTTCATAATTGTTGCGCTTGAATCCAACGAGAAAAATGTAATTTACTTTTTGTACGGTATATTGCTTCTTGTAATTTATGTGTTTCTTGCTACCACTGAAATACCTTTTTCATTTATCAAGCTGATGAAAATATTTTATGAAATAAGATTTATTAACCCTGAACACTGGTGGATTATTATTTTAATCAGTTTTCTCAGTTCTGCACTGCTGTTTATAATTCATAAAATAAGGGAAAGACTCGTTTAATAAACTTTTTAATATATGGAGTTTTAATATAGCCTTATTTGTTTAATAGGAAAAAAGACATATGAAAAACTCAATATTTTTAATTTTAATTATTGTATTTTTAGGTTTTAGCAGTTTCACAATTTTGAAGGAAATGACAGATAAAAATATAAATATATTAGATATTACCGTTAAAACAATTGACGGAACAGATAAATCTTTATCGGATTATAAAGGTAAAGTGTTGCTGATTGTAAATGTAGCTTCATTTTGCGGGAATACACCGCAATACGACGGACTTGAAAAAATTTATGAAAAATATAAGGATAAAGGCTTTGAAATTCTGGCTTTCCCGTGCAATGATTTCGGGAAACAGGAACCGGGAACAAACGATGAAATTAAAACTTTCTGCTCGACAAATTACCACGTGACATTCCAGCTTTTTGATAAAATTAAAGTGCTGGGTGATGATAAAAGTCCTTTGTATGAAAAGCTGACAAAGTTTGACCCTGTAGGAGATATAAAATGGAATTTCGAAAAATTTATAGTGGATAAAAACGGGAATGTAGTCGGAAGATTTAATCCGAAAGTTGTTCCTGAAAGTAATGAAGTAGTATCGTTAATAGAGCAGGAAATCCAGAAATAAACTAAATATAATTAATGCAGAAAAACGCAAAGTGTGTTTATGACCCGCTATCTGAACTGATGGCATATTATTCAAAAGAGAAAATTGAAAAAGCCGTTATCACCGAAAAGAAAAAGTTATCTGTCGAAGATACTTTAAAAGAAAGAATTGTGGACGGAGATAAAATTGGAATCGAGAAAGATCTCGAAACTGCACTGAAAAAATATCCTGCGCTGGAAATAATAAACAATATACTGCTCGATGGTATGAAAACCGTCGGTGATTTATTCGGCTCCGGACAGATGCAGCTGCCGTTTGTACTGCAGTCTGCCGAATGCATGAAAGCTGCGGTGGGATACCTCGAACCATATATGGAGAAAGTGGAAGGAGAATCGTCTAAAGGTGTAATGGTTCTGGCTACAGTTAAAGGAGATGTCCACGATATCGGGAAAAATCTTGTCGATATTATACTTACAAATAACGGATACAGGGTGATAAATCTTGGCATTAAATGCCCTCTTGAAAATATTCTGAATGCTTACACGGAAAACAACGCAGACGTAATAGGAATGAGCGGATTGCTTGTTAAATCAACTGCTATAATGAAGGAAAATCTGGAATTGATGAATGAAAGAGAATACGAATACCCTGTAATTTTAGGGGGAGCGGCATTGAATAAGAGATTCGTCGAAGGTGATTTAAGAAGCATGTATAAGGGAGATGTATATTATGCAAATGATGCTTTTGACGGTCTGAAATTTATGGAGTTTATAATAGAGCATAAAAAGAAAGGCGAAAGGCCGAAACTTGATGTTTATCTTGATCCAAGATTAAAAGAAAAGAAGATACCTGAAAAAAAGAAAGATTTCGAAATAATAAAATCAGACGTTACGGCTTTAAATCCCGTACCTTTACCGCCATTTTGGGGCAGTAAAACAGTTGAGGATATTTCTTTAGATAAAGTATATGAATACATCAATGAAATTGCATTATTCCGCGGAAGCTGGAATGTATATAAAGACAGGTCGAAACCAGATGAAGAATACGACGAATTAATTAATACTGAAATTATCCCTGTGTTTAATGAATTTAAACTGAAAGCTAAAAGAGAAAGATTATTAATCCCTAAAGTTATTTACGGATATTTTCCCTGCCAGTCTGAAGGTAATGATTTAATAATTTACAAACCGAAGAATATCAGTGATTCTGATTTATATGATGTGTGGGAAAATACAAACTGCAATAAATTTAATATGAATAATCTCACAGAATGGATGCGTTTTTCATTTCCAAGACAGAATACCGAAAGACATTTATGTATAAGTGATTTCTTTAAAGCCAAAGAAACCGGAATATTTGATGTTGCTGCATTTCAGATTGTAACAGTAGGGAGCAGGGCGACAGAATACGCACAGTCGCTCTATTACGAAAACAAATATCAGGAATATTTGTATTTTCACGGACTATCAGTCGAAACGGCCGAGGCACTGGCGGAATACTGGCATAAAATCATCCGTAGAGAACTTGCAATTGATGATAAAGATTCTGACGATATAAAGAAGATATTCCAGCAGGGCTATCAGGGGTCAAGATATTCGTTCGGTTATCCCGCCTGTCCCGAACTTGAAGACAATAAAATATTATTCGAACTGCTTAATCCTGAAAGGATAGGAATTATTCTGACCGAGGAATGGCAGATGGTCCCCGAACAATCAACAAATGCAATAGTTTGCTATCATCCGGAAGCAAGATACTTTTTTATTAAATAAAAAAAATCCTGTTAAACATAATTAACAGGATTTATCTAAAAATCTTATAAAGAAAATCTATTATTTTATGCCCTTATATGGCTGAACTTCCGTATAAAAATTAAACCCAACATTAATAGTTAATATTCCTATCCTTCTCCAAAACGTAGCTGAAGATGTACCGGCTGGAGGATTTGGTCCATCGTTTAAATCCTTTCCTATTTCACCATTTGATTTACCAATAATATTTTCTAAATTATATTTTAATCCGACAGTTAAACCATATTGAAAATTTTTGTCGAGAACAAATTCATATCCCGAGGAAACTTGTGCCCCAATTCTGAATGCAGGTTCAAAAAATTTAGGCGCATAAGAACCTTGTGTACAGGTTAAATAATTTCCTGTAACCGCAAAACCAATATATTGTTTACTTCTGCATCTTGGATTAAAAGCATATTCATATCCTAATGCTCCTGACCAAATATTATAATTTGTATATTGTGTACCATCGGTTGTTGCAAAGGTAAAAAACGGAAAATTATTTTGTTCCGTATTAATCATTTTATTATAAGTCGCACTTATTGTAAAACGATGATTTCTTCTTATACCAAATCCATATTTTGAATATATCGAGATACCTCTGCCCCAAATCATTCCGTAAACATTTTGGTCAGTCGTAAAATTGGTTCCATGGGCATCATTTGTAGCAAAATTACCGTCAAAAGAAATTCCAAATATTAATTTTGGAGGTGTGAACCCCTGAGCGAGTGTGTCTTTGGTCAAAAATGAAGACACCAATAATATAACAAAAAGTATAATTACTTTTTTCATAACATATTGGTATTTAATTAAATTAAATTAAATTAGTTTTTTTTTATAAAAAAATCAAGAGTTTATTGATTACTAATCAAAGAAATGCTTTTAATGATGCATATAAATAAGATTCATGGCTTATTTGTGATAAATATATAAAATTTTGAAACTTATACTGGTATTGAATTTCAAGGAAATATTGCTTTATTGGCTCGAAAAAAACGTTAATAGTAAAAATATTTCTGTTAATTCTATCCCCCAGAAGAAATTTGCTGTTTATTTGATTATCACCCACCCCAATATTAATATTTCCTCCGTAATTGATAATTACATTTTTTGAGGAATCATAATAAATTCCTTCTGCAGAACGCTGAAACTGATACAGCAAATTTATATTTAAGCGGGAAGTAATTTGATATTTCAATTTTAATGCGATTTCATCTGAATTTGGTGGCAAATCGTGTCCTAAAGATAAACCCCAGTTTGTATAAGAATCTTTATTCGAACGATGCGAGTAAATAAATGGATTCAACCTAGTATATTCCAGATTCAGATTAATATCGGGAATATTAAATGCACTAGCCCACATTGTACCGATTTGATATCCTATTTTATTGTCGAATGAAGTAATATCATTTTTAAAAATTGTCGAAAAATTTATATCATCAATTAAAAGCGATCCTTGTAACGCCAAATTTTTAACAGGATTAATTTCAAAATCCACTCCAATAAGTGTATTGTTATCCGTTGTTTCTTTTGCGCCTGTATTCAAATCCGCAGAAGTAATAAAACTAATGGGATTAAAAAAGATAAAACTGAAAGGATTATTACTCATTATAACGCTCTCAAAATAACCGGCTTTAAAAATATCACTGAACTGAACCTTTAACCTGTGAAAAGCAATATTTTTTGATTTTAAAGGCGTACCAACTGAATCACCGTTAATAGAACCGTAAGTAAATGTGTATTTTATTTTTTTATAACTCAAATCCAGCATCATAAAATCAAATGGTGTCGTATTATTTGACAGAAATAATTTATCAATATATCCATATCCGCAATTTAGTGCTTCCCTGCCAAGAGTTAATGAAAACCAGTTTGTTTTTGTTTGGTATCTCAGGCTTCCAGTAAAAAAATCATAATTGTGGTATCCGTTAATGAAATCCGGATTTGCTTTTAAAACCGGGTCATTATCAACAGCAAATTGCAATCCTGAATTATTATCCCCTAATTTTTTTCCGGAAAAAAGATTTAATGAATAACCAATTCTGTTGTATAGTGTTCCTCTTATACCCATTCCAAAATCCCCTAAAAATATTGAATTGTCCCCCATATCACCTTTCTCATTTAGTGAGTACAAATTCCCTGTCAATCCCCAAAAAAATGTTGCATTTGTATCTGAGTAATTATATAAATACTTTTGTTTTTTATTCCCAAAAAGCGATAATTCATTAAATTCTTTTAAAACAGAGACAGAATTATTTAAAGAATTATATAATTCATATTCGAATTCGATTTTAAAATCTTCAAGTTGATTTTTTTCTGTTCGAGTCAAATTTCTACTCTCACCAATTCTATTTATATATGCTGCAACTTCTCTCCTTGAAATTGGAGTCATTCCGGAATTGTAATCCGGAATTATTCTTTTTATTTGCATGATTTTCAAATATTCATAAATAGGGTGCGATACGGGAACAATTTCATTCTGGGAATATACATCTCCCCAAATTAAAATAATTGCAATTAAATTAAGGGAAAAAACTGAAAATAAAATATTGTTAATCGTTTTAAACAAAAAAAATTAAGATTTGCTTTTATGATGTATTTTTAAATCGATAAGTTTTTCGGCTTTGTCTAATATGCCGAATGGGTGGTCAAAATTTTCCAATTCTAATTTATTAGGTTTTTTACTTATTTCCTTTTTCCAGTTAAGCTTTAAAATATCCGAACCCGGAAACTGTCTTAGAATTTTTTTGTTTATTAAATATTGATCTACAGCAAGATTTTTTTCGAAATACGAAATTGCATTTGCCCCAAGCAGCGCGGCTTCACGCGTCAGTGTTCCACCTCCGGATAACACAATATCTGCATAACAACATAAAGAGCGGGCATCAAAAACAGGTAATTCTTTATGCCTTATTTCACCTTCCCTGTTAATCCAAACTATCTGTGCATCAGGTACTTGCGATTTTATTTTTTCTATTAATATTTTTACTATACTTTCCTTGGAATGGTAAGACGCTAAAATCGGTTCCCCTCTTATTAATATTATCGGTTTTGTAGTTTTAAGATTTAATATTTTCAATATACTTTCATCAGGTTTGTAATCATATACATTCGCAATCTCGCAAACCCCATCAAACTGCAGGATACTTACATGTGACGGAGTAAAGTCTCTTAGAATACTTTGTTCGATACAAATCGGGGCAATTAAGACGTTTGAAAGCGGACATACAAGCATGTTCTGAGGAACCATCAATTCATTATCAATATATGATACACTTGGTATTCCAAATCCCCAAGCTACCCTGGCAGCCTCAACACTGTGCTTGTGAAGTAATACATCAATTTTTTGATCTTTGAAATAATCAGCAAGTTCAATTACCCTGACAGAACTTGTAATAATTTTACTGTAATGACTTTTTCCTCCGTGCTTTCCTATGATATCGGCATTAATTTTGTAGAGTTTTATTAATTCGGGAATCGGCTTGTAGTCGCGGGCAGTGTAAAAATATTCTTTAATAAAATTTCCTACGTGCTGGAAAAAATGAACGTGGGGGCCATTGAAAATATCAATCCAGTATTTTTTCATAATAAAATAATTTTTCTAAAATATAATAAATAAAGATATGCAAAAAATTAATTCTATTGCATATACAAAATAAACAATATGTTTTTCGTGTTTGGGACCGTTAATTAAAACTAAGCGTATAAGAGAATAGTATTTTTGTTCGGGAAAATGCAAAAGTCCGTCTTTAAGTATCAGAGGTTTTAATTCTGAACGAGATTTTACACCAATGCTTATATATTTAATCACTATATTCAATAAATGGGGAAGCATAACAAAAACAACAGGAAGTACATGGCCCGTCAGAAGACCCAATCCGAAAAATACCGACGGAGGGACAAGGGTTCCGGAATCTCCTATAAATATCTTCGCAGGATATTTATTTAAATACCAGAATATTGAATATCCCGTAAGAAGCAAAATACAAATACCGGCTTCCACATGATGACCATTAATATAAAAATATATAGTCAACGCAAAACTTGATATTATCGTAACTCCTGATTCCAATCCATTGAAACCTGCTAAAAGATTATATGCATTCACAAGAATTGCATAAGATATGCTAATAACCAAAACAAGCATAAGATCCGTTATTATGGAATTAGATATCATTCGAATATAATATATTGAATATACCGAACCAATAACAGCTGTATATACAAATTTTGGATATGGTTTTATATTCCTGAAATGGTCAATAAAACCAAGCATGCAAATTAAAGGAGTTGTAATCAGAAGTGGTGCAACATTCTGAAAATTAAAATAATACCAGTATAATATCATAGAAAACATAAAACTAATAGTAATAGACAAACCACCTTCCTCAGGAATTTTCGGTTTATCGGATTTATTTATATCTATTCCGTATATTCCTTTATCCATTAAATAATAGTTAAAATTCTGAAGCAGGATTCTTGTAAGCGCAGCATTTAACATTACAACGATAATGAAAACAATGATATTATTTTCAGACATTTTTTGAAACTTTTATTTTAAATAATAAATACGATAGAGCCGTGAACATCCATGCGTTTACCCATCTCATGTACGGAGTTTTATTTATGTACATTCTGGTCTTCTGGAAGAAATAATAGCCTTTTTTACTCTTCATATTTTCAATTCCCCACAAAGCTGATTTTACCGCAAGGTCGAGGTTACCAAATCTTGTCAGGGTCAGTATTGATTGTGCAATTGCCGTTGAATCGACAGGATTAAGTCTGTGCTCATAATATTTCGGAATTTCGTTATTATGAAAAAAATTCGTTAAATAAAATTTATAACCTTCTTCAAGGTTAGAAATATAAACATTTGAATTGGAATAGTAAATAAAATCATTTAAAGCATCAAGGATATATCCTGTATGAAAATTATCAACCCATTTCCGGGCATCTCCTCTGGAATATGACCAGCTCCCGTTTTCATTTTGATTTCTCATTACATAGTCAACGGTTTTTTTCGCCTCATTAATAAGATTATCATCTTTCGTAACTGAATATACCTGGCTCAATAACCTTGCACCTTTCATTGTTGCATTTAAGACTTTTTGCTTATCATTTGGAGAATATGAATAACAGAATGTCTCCCCATCGAAACTTTTATTCAAATCTTTCAAAGCAAAATTAGCAGCATCTTGACATAAATCAAACGATTTGGAATTATTTAACAGAGAATAATTAATAAACAAAGAATTCGTTATTATCCCGGTTGCCACAATTGTCGGATAGAATGCAGGAATTCTTGCATAACGGGCTTCCCAGTCAAAATCATATCCCCAGCATGCTCCGCTAAAATCTTTTGATTTCAAATCAATCAACTTGTTCAATAATTTATCTATCTCAGATATATAAAAACTTTTTCTGTCCACAAATATTACAGATAAATAAGAGTAAGCTTGAATACATAATCCTAAAGTTACGGGATTTAATCCTTTTTCTATGCCAAGCAAACTTCTAGTATTAAATGGTATTCTCCTGTAAACCTGCTGGCAGCCAAATCTAATAAATTTATTTGACCTTAATACTGGAAGTTTAAAAACAGGTGACATAAGTGAATCATAGGGATCATACCCTCTGTAATCCTCTGATATTATGTACTTTTCGAGTTGTAATATACTTTCTTCTAATTCTTTCACATCTATATCTGTCCTGGACTTCCTGTTTTTATTGATTCTAAAATTTTTAAAGTGACTAAAGAAGTATCAAAAATAGAATCAACGGATAAATTTTCTTTTTCTTTTCCTTCAAGCAATTTAATAAAATGCAATACTTCTTCTTTATGTCCCTTGCTTCCGGAATAAGATTTTTTTATTTTCCTGCTGTTATTATAAAAAGTAACATCCCTGAAATTATTCATTACGGCTGTTTTACCGCCGGAGAAAACTTCACAGTATTCTTTCGGCTGGGAACTGTCACCGCTTGCAACATAAAGAATATTTACAACGGAACCATTTTCGTATTTGATTGTGATGTTAACATTATCATTTTCAACCAATTTCGAATTATCTGTGTCTAATGATTCAGCGAAAACCTTAATCGGTCTGGAATCCGTTAAGTAAGAAATTGTATCAATAAAATGGCATACCTCACCGATAATTCGTCCTCCCTGCTCCGGAGACTGTATCCAGTGAGTCTTCGGGATCAATCCTGCATTAATCCTGTAGTTAATTACATAAGGTTCGAGATTGTTACTATAGAATTTCTTAATATCGTTGAAAGGTTCAGAGAATCTTCTGTTAAATCCGACGAATAAAATCTTTTCCGGATTATACAGATTTTCTATTTCATCAAGTTCATCTGCATTTATTGCAATCGGCTTTTCAACAAAAACATTCTTCCCTTTTTTAATTGCTTGAGCTACATATTTTCCGTGAGAATCGTGACGCGAGGCTATAAATACAGTATCAATTTTTTCATCATTCAGAATCTCATCGTAATCAGTAGTGAAATACTCAAAACCGAATTTATCTGAAACCGATTTCGAATTTACCGGCGTACCAGTACAAACTCCCCGTAAAGATACTTTATTTTTTATAAGATGAGGCAGTAGATTTGACTGTGCAAAATTACCTGCACCTATAAAACCAACAACAGGTTTTGATGACAGAATTATTTTAGAATTTGAATTATAGAATTTCTTAACCGATAAATTCTCGTTTTCGGGATATCCAATCAATATTGCAATATATTTTTCACTTTTTTTGTCTGTTATTATATCATAAGCATTAAGAGCATTTTCAATTTCGAATCTGTGAGTAATTAGAGATTTTACATCAATCCTATTCTGTGAAATTAAGTCCAACACAGACTGCATATTCCTGTTTTCAGTCCATCTTACATAACCCATAGGATAATCTATTCCTGCATCTTCATATTGTTTATCATACCTTCCCGGTCCATAACTGCAGGATATTTTCACATCCAGTTCTTTCTCATAAAAAGGTGACCGCGGAATATCCGTTTTCACAGCACCAACTATTACAATGCACGATTTTTTTCTTGCATATTCTAGAGCAAACTCTACAGGTTCATTCGATTTTGTTCCCGCGGTAATAATCACAGCATCAGTGCCATATCCATTAGTAAACGATTCAACAGTCTTAATAGAGTCTGAATCAGATAAACAGCATATATCACATCCCAGCTTTTCAGCCAGTTCAAAATTTGATTTATTAATATCGATTCCTATAACTTTACATCCATTCGCTTTAAGAATTTGAACTGTTATAAGTCCTATTAATCCCAGACCTATCACCGCTGCAGATTCTCCTATATTAATTTTTGCCTGTCTTACACCCTGCATGGCTATCGAACCCAATGTTGTAAAACTTGCCTCTTCGAATGAAACATTATCAGGAATTTTAGCAATTAAATTTTTGGGAACACTTATTACTTCGGAGTGATTTGCCGAAGAGCCTGCACACGCAACCCTGTCACCCGGTTTAAATTCATCAACAGATGATTCAATTACAACTCCTGCACAGCTGTATCCTAACTCCTTATAATTATCGAGACGATTTTGTACTTTGCTATAAGTAGCGGTCAGTCCTTCCTTCTTAACATTCTCCAATACCTGTTTGACTAGGTCGGGACGCGATTTCACTTTACCAAGCATTGATGCCTGTGCTGTTTCTACCGATGTCTTCTCAGTTCCGGAACTAATTACCGAGTTTACATTTTTAACAAGAACATACCCCTTTTTTAAAACCGGTGCAGGTAAATCTTCAATTTTCATTTCCCCTGATTTCTGATACTGTATAATTTGTTTCATAATTAATTATTTTTTCAGAACTAAAAAAATAAGGGAGCTAAAATATTTATTTAATGCAGTTCTTTTTCCAAAATCATATTTGCCGTAATATGCCATTTCCTGAATTGTAAAGCCGTATTTTAGAAATAATTGCTTGATTTGCTTTTCATTCATATAGTTTATTATAAAATGAAAATTATTTTTACTGAATAATCCGAGCTTTTTAAAAATTATTTCAATTTTTCTAAAAAAGGAAACTTTATTTGGTATGGATATAAACAAATATCCACCGGGACGCAATAAATTATAACACTGCTCCGTTAATTTTTCTTTTTCACTCACGTATTCAAACACACTTGAAAGTAATATAATCGAAGCTGTATTACTTTTGGAAGAAATATAATCCTCTTCCATTGGAAGCATTTTATTGTGTATGCATATATTTCCGGTATCATTTCCAATTTTGTCAGACAACAAACGAATCATTTTGGATGATGAGTCTATGCTTATTGTTTTATATCCTTTTGAAACGCAATAAACGGAAAGAATTCCATTGCCACAACCTAAATCATAAATAAGATTATCACAGAATTCAATAGAATATTTATCAATATTTCTTTCCCATAAATTATATCGAGATAAATAATCTTTCTTCTCCATAGTTTCGATTTCATATACTTCGGAAATATTATCAAAATATTCAGATATATTTTTTCTATACATATATTATATAAAATTTATTTATCAATATTGACTAAAATTCATCAATGCAAGTTTAATAACTTTGTTTAAATAACCTCTTTATTCCACGAATTATTAATAACTCCATTAAATATTGATACAATATTTCTAATATTAATATCCAAAGTGTATTTTTCTTCAAATCGTTTTCTTGCATTTAAAGACATATAGTAAAATAGTTTTCGGTCTTTTAATATTTTTATAACAGCTTCCGCATAATTTTTTGCGATATAATTATTAATTAAAAAACCTGTTTCCCCGTCAACAACCACTTCGGGAATCGCGCCTACCGTTCCTGCCGAAACAATTGGACATCCCGCTGACATTGCATCAAGTAAAACCAACGGAAAACCGTCTATATATGTTGGGTATAGAAGTATATCCGAGTTTTCTAATAAATTTATTTTATTTTCATGATAAACAGATCCTATAAAATTTACATTACTGTTTAAATTTTTTTCATCAACCATTCTGTAAAATTCTTCCTTAACTTTTTCCTGTGACAAATTGAAATACCAGTCATGTCCCCATTTACCGGCAACATTTAATTTAATATCCGGATAATCTTTTTTTATTATTTCCAGAACCTCCAGTGATAAGAAAAGGCCTTTGAATTTTAATAAATTTCCAAAGAAAAATAGAATAGGTAGTCTATTGTTTACATTCCTTCCTTTATAAGTAACTTCGGACTGAATACCATTTGGTAATGAAATAATATTTTCCGACTTTTGCCATTTTATAAAAATGTGCTTTAATTTTTCACCCAGGACTATAGAATAATCAATTTTCTTTTGAGATATACTGATAAAATACCGCATAAATATATTTGCTTTGCTGTAGAAATTTAAAAATTCCGAACCGTGAAGATGTTGAATAATTCTGGACTTAAAAAATAGCTTAGAAATTAAAACGAAAAGGCCTTCCCTTATGTAGGCAATTCCCTGCGGTGTGTTAATATATATTAAGTCGGGTTTCTGCTTCCTGCATATTTTATAAAATTGAAATAAATTTTTGACAGCTGTTTTCACATTCATATAATCGAATCTTCCTAAATTATCCAGATCTGACCTTGAGTCACTTGTGTTAAGAGAAAATACAGAAAATTCGCTTTTTATTAAAGGATGATTAATTAAGTTTTCGAAATATACACTCGATCCGTGATACGGAGGAGGCAAAGAACCGATAAAAAGTATTTTGTTTTTTTTATTCACAAAGATAGGTAACCATAATATTATTTAATTAAAAATCCGGGAAGTCTGAGAAATCTTAATATAGAATTTATTTTTAATATTACATAATATCCGACATTTATAATAATCCAATTAATTTTTTTATATTGATTTTTGGATTCCGATGTTCATGCTCTGTTTTTCCGGTAATAAAAGCAGTTGTTTCTTCTTTTATTTTTTTCTTAATGACTAAAACACTGTCATAAAAATGCAGTGAATTTACCGTTTAAGTATAACGGTTAGGTTTAAACTTTTTTTGTTCAGAATATAATGCATTTAAATAATCAATTAATTTTTTACTGAATTCGATAAAAGTATTATATCTTCGAAAGCCACCTCCGAATTTAAGGTAGTATGATGTATGTAAATCTTCGCATAAATAGACTCCATCAGGTTTAATATGTTCAAATAAATATTTAAATGAAATTTTCTGGTGCGAAACCATATGACTGCCGTCATCAATCAGAGAATATTGTTTATCATTTAATAAATTAGTCATTTATTTTCAGTTTGGAGTTTTTCTGAATATTCTCTTGGTAAGGAATAATAACGAGTCGCATATTTTTGTACCGAAAATTAATAAAGCAATAAAATAAATATAGTAATAAATAGTATTGTTAATTTTAACTCTGTCGTTTAATTGCCTGAAATAAAAAATAAAATCTATTGTTCCGACTCTCTGCCGTTGAATTGCAAGGACTCTGTATGAATATTTTGAAAGATTTTTTCTTAATTTCTCCGAAAAATTAATCTTATACTTCTCATCTAAATAATCTGAAATTCTAAAAAAAGACATCATAAAATTAACGGAGTTTCTTATGGTTATAATACCCGGGTCATAAAGATGCTTTTCGTTTTCCGAATTACCAAAAAACGGGACTTCCGTTTTTTCTTTCATGGAATAAACGATAGGTATATCACAATATCCGCAAGGGTACTTTAAGACAACTTCCGAAAGCAAATAAATCTGATATAGCAAGGTTCCGTTAAATATATCTGTTGAAAGTCCGGTTAGATATTCCCTTTTGATATTAAATCCCGACATTGCAACACTAATTCGGAATAATTTCAATAAAGTATCGACTCCCGGCTCAAATAACTGTGACTTCGAAAAATAATTCATTGGTTCTTCCCAGCCCGAACTATGCAAGTATTTCCAGTTTTTCAGAATGTAACCTAAATTTCTATTTTTCTTTACAAATTCAATGTAGCTGCATAAATTATTTTTAATAAAAAAATCATCATCACCCATTAGCATCATATATTCCCCTTCACCCTTCTCGACTAACTTTTTTATGTTTCCATCAAACCCGAGATTTTCTTCATTTTCAATATACTTTACGTCAAATAGTCCTTTATCCCTGAACTGAACGATGACTTTTCTAATCTCCAATCTCTTCGGACTATTATCCTCTATCACTAAAATGTCTATATCATCTGAACATTCGGAAGGAATACTGTTAAGTAATCTCGATAATGTTTCAGGTCTGTTATAAGCCGGAATGCTTATTGTGATAATTTTATTCAATCTATTTCGAAATATTTCTCTTTATTATTGTTTATTCGCTAAGTCTTTTAAATAATCCGTTTATATTTATTGCAACCAGATTCCAGTTTTTCTCTCGCAATTTTTCATCCAATATTCCATTCTTTGAAAGACGGAAAATTTTATAATCTCTACCCAGTTCTTCATATACATTTTCTATTTCGAAATACTGTTTTGTAACATAATTGTATTCAAAAATAATCAAAGGAATCTCTCTTTGAATTAAATTTCTTGCACCTTTCATTATTTTTAATTCTGCTCCTTCGGCATCAATAAGCATTATTATGTTTTTCTGATTTATATTTATTGTATCAATAGTAACAGTTTCAACTTTTAAATCCGAATTCCCGTTTGTATCTATGTGTGAACCGCTGAAACTTTCTGTTTTTTTAAATGACACAAATCCATTAGTATCATATGCGGCTTTTGGTACAATCAAAACATTTTTAAAATTGTTTTTTTCAACTGTCTTATTCAGAGATAATACACATTCGATCTGCGGTTCAAAAATATAAAACTTATCTATTTGATTATCACCTCCGAAATCAATTAAAAACTCTCCTACATTACCCCCTACTTCCACTAAAGTAAAATTCATATTGCTAAATGTGTTCAAAATATGTCTTAAAAAAATATGCGTTTCCGTCTCATTATATTTCCCATTAATTAACCTGGCATAAGAACCTCTTACCTTTGGATTGTAAAAAAGAAATTTATTTCCGAACCGAAAATAATCTTCGTAATTTAAAAATTTATAGAAAAAGCTGACACCTTTTATATTAATATTAAATACAGAATGTAAAAATTCATGTATATGCATAAATAGTTTAACAATGTATACTATAATTCTGCTATTTTTCTTTATCATAACATATTATTTCAAATTCAAATGTGTGTAAAATATATATCTGTAACATATTTGGATATGGTTTCTTTAAACTTATCGAAATTATAATTATCCTTTTCTATTTTTTTAGTCAGACCTTTTTTGTATGCTCTAATTGTAAAAATAAATCCATAATTATATGTAAAATAAATAAAATTCCTAAATTCCCTTGCTATACTTTGCAAAGAAAAATATTTTCTTAAAAAGACTCCCCTCCCTTTAATAACATGCTCCGTTTTTTCACGAGAATTTTTCACATTCCGTTTTTGAATATGATATACCTCGCAATCATTTACATACGCTAATTTAGCCCCGTTTTTTGTTGCTCTCATGCCCCATTCAAGGTCCTCGATGCTTATTGGCGAAAGGTCATTATCATAAACACCATATTTTTTAAAAGTTGAACTCTTTACAAACTGTGCACAGCCGGGTAATGAGTTTACGAAAATGTTATTATCCAAAACCGAAACATTTTTAAACCAATTCTTTCTTACCTCTCTTGTACCTAATGTTTGAATACTCTCGTCATCAAACCATCTGACTATAGGGCAGCAACCGGCTAACTCAGGGTGACTTTGCATAAATTTTCCCAACTTATTTAACGTTTCAGAATCCTTAAAAACAATATCATTATCTGAAATGAATATATAATTAGATTCCAATTTTATTAACTCAAGTATTCCTATATTTCTTCCTGTAACGCAACCGTAATTACCGTTTAGTTTTCTAATATCAATTTCCGGAAACTCTTCTTTTATTTTTTCAAAAGTCATATCAGATGAATTATTATCAAGAATCAACAATTTGTATTTTTCCAATGGGAAGCATTGTATATAATTCAATATGAATTTTTTCGTAATATCATATTGATTATAAGTAACTAAAAGTACTCCTATTGAAGACATTTTATATTCTGATATTTAATTACAAACGAAACCATTTTTCGGGGACTATATTATCATATTTAATATCACTTACGTACCATTTTTTGGGAGCAATGACAATGGTTTCCTTACTATCTGCAATCCAGGCAGCCCACCATGGAAAAGTGCTGTTTGGGATTATAAAGTGCTTACAGGAATACATGAGTTTAAATTTATTTTTAAATTTATATCCTGAATGCTCGTCTCCGATAAAAACATGCTTTTTATCAATCTTCACATTCTTTCGGCACCACTCTATATCATCTGAAAAAATATAAAATACTGGATCGGATGTTTTTGAACACAATAATTCAATTGCGTTTTTGTAGTAATAATCAAAGTAAGAACCTGTGAGTGTACCCAGATATTTATCCTGAAGATATTCTTTCCTCCTGTAGCTCAAACAAACCGAATTAGTATTTGCAATTTCTCGGAATATATTTTCGGATTCCGATAAAGAATCATTTATCAAAAACCCCTTTTTAATTATTCCAGATATTTCGGAAAAGTATTTATGGTTTTGCCAGTATCCTATTAAATAGCAATTGTCTTTCGCTTTTAAATATTCTTCGTTGAAACCATTGCCATTTTCCGATACAATATTTTTATACCTGTGAAATTTATTTAATAAATTATAAATGGTATAAGTTGTATTTCCTTTTGGCATAATAAATTGAGATATTTCCTCTTTAGATGCAATTTTCAAATCAAGATTAAAAATATCGAGGTCGTAATTTCTGAAAATCATAGATTTGGTGTTATATCTTGAATTTAAGTGAGTTATATCCACTTTCAATTCCGTATTATTTCTGACAGATATAGCTTTTCCAAATGCATACTGAAACATCTGGTTACCCAAACCGCCAATTAACCTTGAGATAATCATTAATAATATATTTTACCTTCCACTGACAATTCTTTGGATTCTTCTGTTTCCAAAACTTCATATTCATCTCTCTCTTCAATCAATGTTATTGTTATAAAGAAATAAAATAGAAAAAATACATCAAAATATATAAATACGTTATCGGTAATAAATAAAACATTTGTATAGATTACATATAATAGCGTCTTTAAATTCCTGGCATTAATTTTATAAAGAAAGTATACCCACAAACAAAAAACGACTGGACCGAACTCAAGAAAGTTTTTTAAAATATCCGAATGAAAATTATAATTCATTCCAACTATATCCGATATAGTCTTTGTCACGAACCCAATCCCATCTCCCATCCAGTCAAAAACATGTTTATCCATGTACATGTTATAAATCCAGAAACGCCCTGTCGTAATATCTCCTGCATTGGTACCCGTTAAAAGGAAAATAAAATCATCATAATCCCCAAGTGTATAATGATACAAAAAATATACAATTATCAAATTGATTAATACCATAATCACTGAAATTGTGACTTTTTTCATTTGTGACCACTCTTTTTTACCTGATAATTTATAGATAACAAAGACTAATAGTAAAGCACCCATGGCAATTCTTTTTGAAGACAAAAGACTTACGAATAATGCGTAAATAAAATATCTGTAATTTTTCTTTAATGCAAAATATATCATAAAATATCCCATGTAAAGTCCGTGGGATGCTATTCCCATAGTTTTTTCCGCTTTCAAAAATAAATTTATCGGATTCACAAAAATCGGATCTGTAAAACCTCTTTCCGGTGAAAGCAAGTGAATGGCATAAGTAAATACAATACCCCAAAAAAGAAATTTGATATAAAAATCTTTATTGTTATGATTATAATATTTAAACAGAAAAAAAGTAAATAATAATGGTGTTGTAAAAAACAGTGTTTCCCCAAAAAAGTTCATATACAAAGGTTTGCTAATATACACAACAAACAATGACTGAACAACTATAATGAAATACATTATCATATTTTTATAATACAGCTCATCAAACAGATTAAAATAACTTCTTCTCGGTAAAAGAAAGAATGGTGACAAAAACGGAACTATATATTTTATGTATCTCAATTCTCTGAAATACGGTATCATAGTGAATGTCATAGAGATAAGAAATAATACCAATAAAACCATAAATGGTAAGTGGTTTGTCTTTTTATCAACTTCTGTATCGGCTTCTATATTGTATTCTATGTCAGCTTCCTTGTATCTCAAATAATTATTTATTAATGTAAATTAGAAATCATAATTTGTTTTGCCTGACTTATCTAATTTCTTATTTAAGCCATAATATCTAATCTTTATTTATCTTTAGACAGATAACGTCTTCATTTACTTTTAATTCATAATCCTTTGTGTATTTTAAAACAATTTCATTTAATTCGTTTATAGTCGGATAGTCATTTGAACCATTAAAACATCTCGCATCATCTATTAAAATAATGTGATTAAAAAAAGAATTTTCCAATATGCTTCTTAATTCATCCGCAATTGGAGTGTCTTTATTTCCTTTAACAGTATTTCCTCCCGAATAATGACTGTCTAGCCAAAAAATTACCGGTTTTTTAATTTCTTTCAGGATACTACTAATCATTTCGCCACTGTCTCCATTCAAAAGTATGACATTTTTATTTTTCCTGAATCTTTTTTGGCATTTACCGAATAATTCTTTTGATAATTCGATTGAATATATTTTATCAAAAACATTTTTCATTGCATATACCATGTCTCCCATATATGTTCCGGTTTCTATTAAAATTTTTATTCCTGTTTTTTTTTGATAACTTTTTATCAAATTTTGTTTAAATACATGCGGTGGAGGCAACTGTTTACCGTTCTTTTCCCATTTTACAATAATATTATTTCCAAAATACTTGGTTTTACTCATTCTGTATATATTATGCACGGATTCAGGAACAATATTCAGCACTAAGTTTTTTGTTTTATTAATAATTTTCATATTATTTTAATCTCCAGTTTTCCCAAACAAAAGGATATTCATACGTTGGATAGTGAGTTATAGCAAGCCTGCTTCTTATTTTATCTCTTAACAAATCATCTCCATAATTAAAATTGTGAAATTGAACTTGAATATTTTTAAAAAAATTAATTCTATTATTTGCTAAAACCTTATCAAGTAACTCATATTCCATGCCTTCGATATTAATCTTAATTAAATCAACATCCCTAATATTATTTTCATCCATAAATTCAACAATTGATTTTATAAAAATATTTCTTGATTCTGAGCTTTTTTTTATTGCACTCGACGCAGCTCCATCTAAGGTAATAAGCTCAGTTCTTGTTTCCGAGCCTAATCCTGATTTGTATAATTTTATATTATTTCTTCCTTTGAATTTATTTAGGGCAATTTCAAAAAACTCATCTATTGGTTCAAAAAAATAAATCTGCGATTTATATTTTCTGTCAATATTATTTGTAAACTCTCCCACATATCCCCCTACATCAAAAACTATACTTTTTCCATTCAAAGGATAATTATATCGTAATTTTCTTTCCCCTTTAGCGAGATACCATTTATATAGAAAATAGTTTTTTTTATCTCTAAGAATATATATTTTAATAAATGCTTTTAATTGGAGTATAATTTCACCTAAATAATTGCTCATAAAAAATATTATGTGGTTTTAAATATTACAGGCTTGTAACTGAAAATAAGAAAAATCAAAAATCCGGAAACGATAAGATTAAGAATAAGTTCCAATGCAAAATTAATTACAAAAAGATTTATTAAATAAAAATAAGCAAAACCTGCAAGCAAAATTAAAAACCTAAAGAAAAATTTACTTAACGGAATGAGATTGGATTTTTTCACATAATTTCTAACGTCAATATATTGTATAAGAAACAAAATCAGGAATGCAATCATAGTTGAAACAGAAGCAAACTTATAGCCATAAACGGGTATGAAAATAATATTCAATGCAATATTGATAGCAGCCGAAATCATAGAAAATAGGGATATTCTCAGGTTCCGTTTGTAATAAAAAGCGTAATTTGCAAAAAGAAGATAAAGGAATATAAAGACATAGCCCAATACAACAAAAGGTATAATTTCAAAAGACGAATAATATCTCTTCTCTCCGAGAATTATTACAAGCTCACGGGAGAATACAATAAGCAGTAATGCTATTGAAAAAATTATACTTATAAACTTAGGAGATAGGTTTATAATATCTCTGTATTTTTCATCTCTCAATTTTCCATAAAAAATAGGTGCCCAGGATTGATTCATTCCCATTATCACAACATTAATAACCATGCCAATATTATATGCAAATGCATACAAACCCACATCGTTTTCCCCCGAATTTATGTTTATAATTATTCTATCCGAAAAATTCAGTATAATTTGTGTAAGTGCATGTGGAATCAAAGGAAAACCGACAATAAATGTATATTTTATATACTTAATATTGAAATTAAATTTAGTCAACTTTAATAACTGCGGTAGCAAAACTACAAATAATATTGCGGATACACATAATTCAGCATACAATCTTCCGAGATATTTTGAATTCTCTAAATTTACAATAAGAATAATAGAAAGAATTGTTATACACGAATATTTCAAGATATTATATATAGAATATTTTCTGCTGTTTTGTGTCATTTGAAAATAACTCGATATCAAAGTAATCGGGATACTCAGTATACATGAAATGAGTGCATACACTATTATTGACTTATCAACAGAAATTAAACCCGCAAGAGGATTTAGAAAAAGCAAAATTAGAACAGTAATAACCGAACCGGTAACAGAAATAAAAATAATATTCGATCCAAGAAATTCATCATAAACTTTATCTTTTTCAAAAAAATACAAATTAATTGAACTATCTAAACCCATCATAAAAAATATAGAAAAAAATCCGACAAATGTCGTAAATATTGAAATCACTCCGTAATCCGAAGGAGAAAGCAAACGGGTGAATATTGGCATCGTAAGGAAAGTTAATCCTTTTAGAAAAAAATTTGCTGATATATAATTTTTTGAATGACCTAGAAAACTTTTTAATTCCAAATCATTTTTTAATGCACTTAATTTATTTTGAACAAAATTACGAATAAGATTATTTTTCTTTTTGTACTAACGAATTTAATTCTTCGAATGAATTCAGTACTTTCACCTGATTTTCAAAGAGTTTATTAATATAATCTTTATGCGGAGTCAGGCTTACATTGAATTCATTTAATAATATATTACTTAAATCAATTGAATATGTATTATAAAGCAAATTTGCATTTACAAGAGCAGTTGAAAGAAATCCAAATAAGTAATCGGGTTTAAAGAAATCGAGCAATGACTCAATGGGTAAATCGTGGGGCAATACATCTACACCATAAATATCATATTGATCGAGAATATCACACTGATGCGGTTTTATATAAACTTTTATATTTTCTTTTTTCAAAATTTTGATAAGCTTATCAAGAAACCCCATATATTCTGCATGATGATTTAAGATAGGATATGATGCAATAAATGCGGATCCTGTTAAATCCTTGTTTCTGTATTTATTCAGCGTTTCTCCAACAGAATTATAAATAGAATTTGAATATTTAGCAAGAAATTCCCTGTAATTTGCAATGACATCAGTATTTGGTATTAAATTATATTTCCCTTTTTTTGTAAAGAATGTAAAATCTTCGCTTTTGTATAACATCATTTTAATCAGAATCCTTTTTATTTTGCTTTTCAGGGCAAACACATATCCCTTTTCGTTATAATATGTAGAAATACCTTCTTCTATAACCACACACTTTATAAGAGAATTAAACATTGATAAAGTAAAAAAAATCAAATTGAGACTTGCATTTCTTACATTAACAATATGTATAGATTTATCATATCCACGAAATATAAAATGCTTTAGTATTATAAAATACTTACTCGGAAGTATTTTAAAGTAACTATAATTTTTAACAATCCTAATATTTACATTTTCTATTTCAAATACCTGTTCTTTTATCGGGTCGTTTCTCAACCAGTTTTTTCCGACATATATTACTCCATTAACTTTTTCCGATTTCGAAATCCTATAAGCGTATGTTATAGCACCAAGCAGGTGATATATATCACCAACAAAGGCAATTAGGTTTGTATCTCTTGATAGCAAGCTGTATTTATTTCTCATTGAAAATTGTAAGTGAAAAAATATTTACATATTTACTGTTAAACATATACTGTTTATTAAAAACCGATTCGACTCCATAACCTGCTTTTTCGAAAGCCTTTTTCGATGCTACATTCTGCTCGTAGCACCCGGCTCTAAGTTTATGCAGGTTCAAAACAGTAAAAGCATAATTGGTAATCAACTTTATTGCTTCAGTGGCAATTCCCTTTCCCCAGTAATTTTTATCACCCAATATAAGACTTACATCAGAGAATCTATGTATCCAGTTAATTGGTCCTAATTTGATATTCCCTATATGTTTATCATTTTCCTTTAAACAAATAGCTAAAAATATCTCATTCATACTTCCGTCAAATTTTTCCACATACTTTCTTATACTTTCGATTGACTGCGGAATGAATCTTGTTTCCAAATACTGATTGACTTCGGAATCGTTCATCCATTGATAATACTCTTCATTTACGTCTGTAATTCTCACCTCACGTAAATAAATTTTTTCCCCTTCTATGTAATGTTTATATTCCATGTTTTTATAATTAAGTTAACCTTTTAAAGCCTGAATGACAAACTGGAGTTTTTAAAAAATTTTCCGGATTTCCGGATTGTATGGCTTTGTAAATAATTTCAAATGCTTCATTAGCAGAAAACTCATATTTATTTAAAGCTATATCATCATGTGCATATGAAGAATAAAAGGCATTTGTTGCAAGCACTCCTCGTTCAAGCATCTCCTGTGTGTACAAGGTTTTTAGTGACAAAGCATTCGTGTAATTAAAAGCAAAATGTGCAAGAGGATCAATACCTGAAACTTCTATTTCAATATTATTGTTTTTTGCAACTCTTAACCAAATATCTTTCATTTTTTTCCCGGTATTAATTAAATGAGTTGGAACATCTTTCGCTATAATTTTTTTCACAGTAGCAATGGCAGATACGGGACCAATCCTTTCTGTCCAGTAAGTACTGCTTATAAACGAATCCTGTGCCGCTTGCATCACATTCCCGTTTCCGATTATAGCTGCCATTGGGTACCCGTTACTCATTCCTTTGGCAAACACAGCAATATCCGGTTCAAAATTAAAAAGTAAATGTGCCCCGCCTTTGTTTAATCGCCACCCTGCAGTTATTTCGTCAACAACCAATGGGATTTTTTCTTTTAACGAAGTCTCTTTTATTATTTGCAAAAACTCGATATTTGGATTTGTATTTCGGATTGATTCAAGTACTATAGCTCCAATGTTATCCTTATGTTTTTTTACAAGAGATAAAAATCCTTTTGCATCATTATAATTAAAAGGAAAAGTTAATCCTGTAAGACCTCGAGGAACACCAAGCGGATCTAAACCGGGTAACAAATGCCCATCGAGAGATTTTTCGTCAGATAGATTTGCGGATAGATACCAATCGTGCCATCCGTGATATCCACAAAATAGTACTTTATCTTTTTTTGAATATGCTCTTGCGATTCTAACTGCAATGGACATTGCTTCTCCGCCGGAACGTGCATATCTTACCATTTCCGCCCATGGATGTAAAGAAACGATTAACTCTGCAAATCCGACCTCCTCCGGTGCATTAAGTGTGCTCATTGTACCATTCGATATTGCTTCTTTTACAGCATTGTTAACATCTTTATCAGCATAACCTAATATACAGGAACCAATTCCCATATAACTCATATCAATGTATTCTTTACCGTCTAAGTCCCATATTTTATACCCTTCTGCTTTTTCATAATACGCCGGCCACAAACCAGGTAAAAACATTTCAGGTCTTTTGGAAAGCAGCTGTGTTCCACCCGGGATAATTTTTTTTGCTTTTTCGTACAAATCCAATGTTTTACTCATTTTTTAGTTTTTTATCAAGTTCTAAAGATTTTGTATATCCTAAATTTCTTTGAATATGTTTATTAACATCTAAGACTTTTGAATTTTCAGAAAGAAAATTCAGAAGTTTATCGAGACTTATATAAGATTTTTCATCATATAGTTTTTCATAAATTAAGGAAATCAGTTCGTAATCTTCTTCGTTATCTAATGTTAGTCTTATATGTTCAAGATTTTTATCCGATTCGTAATTTCCGATATTAAATATTTCCTTGTGATTTCTTATATAAGGTGTAACATGTTCCCTTTCGGAATTAAGATTCGCATTTTTCCATGCTTTTTCTAAAGATTCAAAATTAAACACTTCAACATCATATCCATCGGGAAAAGTCGGTGGGTCAACATTTGAAGTATAATCGAATTTATTTATCAAATGTAAATCAATTACATTATCAATTATTTTCGGATCAATTAATGGACAATCACCTGTCACCCTTATTAATATATCTGCTTTTGAATTTTTTGCAGCCTGATAAAACCTGTCAAGAACATCATCAAGACTTCCTCTGAAACATTTTATGTTAAAACCTTTAGCCCATTGAAATAATATATCGTCGGTTAAATCTACACTTGTTGCTAATATGTATTCATTAATTTTTTTTGAAAACGATAATTGCCTGAAAACTTGTTCTAAATTGGGTTTCCCTGCTAATGGTTTCATCATTTTTTCCGGTAAACGTGATGATGACATCCTCGCTTGAACAATACATACAATTTTTTTCTCGGATGTTTTCATTTCTTCCATTTATAAGGTAATAAAATATTTATATCTTCTACTTTTAATTTTTTTAATTCATCGTAATACTCAAAAGCATTTTCTATTTGATTTTCATTTTCTATTAATTCCAAACACTGTTTTTTATTATCTATTCCAATAACAATTTTATCGATATTTTTATTTTTCATAACAAAGGAAAGACACAAAGCCTGAATTCGGATCCCCAATCTATCTGATAGTTTACGTAATAAATCGAGTTTGTCTTTTATACTATTAAAATAAATATTTAATTCTTCAGGGTTAATAAAAAACAATCCCTGTAAATATACAGACCGGGTATGTATTTCCACATTTTTTTCTTTTAATGTATCAAAATATGGCTCAAACCTTCTGTCAAATATATTATAAGGAAACTGAATTAAATCAAAATTAAAATCAATATCAAATAACATTTGAAGTTCATCTGCATTATATAAAGAAAATCCGATTTTTTTTATTTTCCCTGCTTCTTTCTTTTTTCTTAATTTATTGAATATCTCGGGATTTTTTCTGAATGAATTGATATTATGTATTAAATAACCATATACATTATCTGTTTTTAACCTCAAAAGAGAATCATTGAATATTTTATCGAATTCGTTAATATTGCAATCGGGCAATTTCGTTATAATGCTAAAATACCGTTTATTTTCTTCACAATACTTCCCGATTCTTTTTTCACTGTCCCCGTAAACATATGCTGTATCGAGAAAAGATATATCGTTAACCGAACAAATATTCAAAACTTGATTAATTTCTTCATCGGAAAGTCTACCTGTTTTATTGTTAATACCATAATCAGAACCGAATTGAGCTGTTCCTATTGCTACTCTTTTTTTCATTTGTTTTCTATGAACTCCCAGTTTAACGGGGTTCCTCTTTTAATGTTTGTATTGGATTTTTTGCCTAAAACATCATAATAATATTTGGGATGCAATCCATACCCGGGTCTGATTGACTTAATATTTTCTTTTGTGAAAACTTCACCTGTTTTTATATCTTTAACGACAAAAAGTGAACGCGCAAATACTTTATTCTTTTTTCCCTTTTCACCTAACACATAAGTTATTTTTCCTGTAGCTTTTTCTGTTTCCCTGATTAACTTTGTCATTTGCGAAAACTCTGATGGCTCTATGGAAAATACCCAGTCTGTTCCCCCAAGTTTTCAATCTAGTATAAAATGTTTTTCGATAATCTTTGCTCCTAAAGCAGCTGCTGCTATAGGGACACCAATCCCTGTTGTATGATCTGATAAACCTGCTATACAACTAAATCTTTTTGCCATATCAGGTATGGTAAGCAGATTCGCTTCTTCAATTGGAGCGGGATATTCCGATGTACACTTTAGTAAAGCTATTTGATTATTACCTACATCTTTACAAGCATTTACCGCTTCTTCAATATCATTAAGTTCTGCCAAACCTGTGGAAATTACTATTGGTTTTCCTTTCGATGCAATATATTTAATAAGGGGAATATCAAATATTTCAAAAGATGCAACTTTATACATAGGGACATCAAGCTCTTCGAGAAAATCTACCGCTGTAAAATCAAAAGGTGTGGAAAAGAATATTAAATCTAAACTTTCTGCATGCTTCTTTAATTTACTGTGCCACTCCCATGGCGTATATGACTGCCTATATAGCTCATACAGTGTTTTACCGTCCCAAAGTGAACCGTTATTAATCCTAAAATATTCATTATTACAATCTATTGTCAGCGTATCTGCTGTGTAAGTCTGAATTTTAATTGCATCAGCGCCGGATTCTTTTGCAGCGGAAATAGTTTTCAATGCTAAATCGATACTTTGATTGTGATTAGCAGAGAGTTCTGCTACAATAAATATTTTTTTAAAATCAAAATTATTTTTCATCATTTCAACCTTTTAAATTACTGCAAATCTCAGGAATAACCGATAGCATCTTATGTTTGATAAATATATTTTTTACGGTCATAAATAATTTTTCCCTGATTCCTGAATCAGATATTACGTTTATTAATTTATTTGATAATTCTTCAATTTCAATATTATTAATATCTCCGATAGAATACGCTAATTCTTTTTCTTTTAACTGTTCATTAATAGCTATCTGATTTTCCACAGTAAAACCTGTTACAATCGGGGTATTTAATTTCAGCAATTCCCAAACGGTACTTCCTGAAGCACTGACAGCTAAATCGCACCACTTAATTAATGAAACGACATTATTAGAATTTTGAACTACTTCTATTGAATGCTTGCTTTCCTTCATATAATTTAAAATCGAATCTATATATACGTTAGTAAAGCCCAATAGAGTTTTAATACTTAATTTTGTATCGTTTTTTTCAAAGGCTTTAAGAACTTTTAGCGTATTATTATTTTCATCACTTCCACCCATTGTAATTAAAATATTTTTGCACTCATTTTTCAGACTCCTTCTCCACCCTCTCAATTCTCTAAATTCTCTTCTTAATAATACATACCGCAAGCCTAGAAATAGTTTTGTGTAATTTTCACAGGAATATTTGAATATTTTTTCCGCATTTATATTCTGATTCAAAATGTAATCACTGACATAATGACATTTTGCTATATCATCTATACACATCAATTTAAGCCCGTAATTTTTTATAATTGTTTGATATTCGGTTTCAAATTTATAACCATCCGTGATTACCAAATCTATTTCATTATTCTTTGCATATTTTGCAGTATATTCTGAATCTTTCAATAAATTATCATATTCTGTAATTTTTATAACTTTGAACTTTTCATTTGCTATTCTGTCTATTACTTTTTGTTGACTGGAATTTGTAACAAAAATAACATTATGCTTTTCTTCACTCAACATTTGTCCGAGAGCAATGCATCGTATAACATGACCGGTACCAATTTCAAATGAAGCATCCGCCCTTATAAGAAAATTCATAAGCTATTTTGCGGAATTTATATTTTTATTTCCAATAAACATTCCCGATTTGGTTTGTACTTTAAATATTTTGTTTTCTCTGATTTCATTAATAACATATTCTTTTACAGATTTAAATAATTTTTCCCACATATTAACCGGAATATCTTTATACAAGTAAATTTGAGATTTTAAATAAATCAAATAATAATCCAAAAACGGTTCCGGTGACTCAAACAACAATTCATTATCAAGTGTATAACCCGTAACATTTGAAAAATATTTACTCAGAACAGATTCTCCTTCTTCCAGATTAAACCCAGTACACCTTTCTGGATTTCCTGTTGTGTATTCAGGAAACTTTAATGATTTCATAAAATTGAAATGTAAATCATATAATTGGTGCATATAATCAGATGAATTGGTTGTCGCAATAAAAACTCCCTGTAATGTCATTGAATTGGATAATCTTTTTAAAAATTTCTCTTTATCTTTTATATGCCACAACATATGATTACACATAATTAAATCATAACTGTTAGATTCATAATCTATTACTTCAACATCTGCAACTTCATATTTTACTTTTTCCTTATTTTCTATTGTTTGTTCACTTGCGGTTTGAATATTTGATTTGGAAAGATCATAACCCGAATAATAATTTCCTATACTTTTTTGCAACAGATATTTTATAAACCTGCCTTCACCGCATCCTAAATCCAAAACTTTATTAATGTTTTCCTCATTTGGTAATTTATCAAGAACCCATGCATCCCACATCACCCTGATTTTACTAAAGTTTTTATGAACATTTATTCTTTTCATCAAATCAGTACTATCGCTATAATATTCCTTAATATTATTTAAAAATGTTAATTCACTATTCATCTTTTGTGTTTATTTTGTTAACAAATGCTTTATTTTATCTGTTACATATTCAATTTCTACATCACTTAAATCCGGAAACATTGGAATACTCAGACAGTTCTTATAATAATTTTCCGAATTTGGAAAATCACCCTGCTTGTAGCCATATTTTTGAGCATAATAAGGTTGTAGATGAACCGGGATATACAGGACCTGCGATCCGATTTTATTCTCCCTCAATTCTTTCATGACTGAATTTCTTGACCTTCCAAGTTTTTCGAAATCGATTTGCAAAGTATATAAATGGTAAGATGATTTTACATATTCTTTTTCTACCGGTGTAGTTACTATATTAATTTCTGAAAATCGGGAATTATAATACTCCGCAATCTTTCTTCTTCTCTCCACAAACTTATCTATCTTTTTCAATTGACTCAATCCAAGTGCACACTGAATATCGGTGATTCTGTAATTGTGGCTTACTTCATTCATTTCATAATACCACATATTCGGTTCCTTTTTTTCATCATAAGCCAAATTTTTGTTTACAAACTTATCCGCATTTTTATGCATCCCGTGATTTCTGTAAATTATCAATCTTTTATATAATTCTTCATCATTTGTCGTCGCAATTCCGCCTTCACCTGTAGTAATATGCTTGACTGGATGGAAACTAAAGACCGCAATGTCTGAAAATTCACATGAACCAACTTTGTTATTTTTGTAACTGCTGCCAAAAGCATGACAAGCATCTTCTATAATTTTAAAATTATATTTTTTCTTTAAATCATAGATTTCTTCCATATCACAGGAATGACCTCCCAGATGAACAGGTATAACAAAATCAATTTTTTGCTTTTGTAATTTATTTTCGAATTCTTCAACGGATAAATCGAATGTATCGGGTGTAACATCTGAAAAAACAACATCGGCACCAACAAATTGTGTACAGTTTGCTGAAGCAAGAAAAGTTACAGTTGACGTTACTGCATTCATTCCTTTTTTTAAACCTAATGCAAGACTGGCAATATGCAACGCAGATGTACCGCTCGAGCAGGCTACCGCATATTTTACATTCAAATACTTTGCAACCTCCTCTTCAAATTTATTTATCGCCGGACCTTGCGTAATAAAATCGCTCCTCAGCACTTCCACAACTGATTGAATGTCTTCTTCGCTTATCTTTTGTCTGCCATACGGTATAAATCTGTTAGGACTTTGAATTTTCATTATTATATTCTTCCCAAAATTTTATATTGTAATAAATTTTGTTTTCAGGATTTTTTATTAATTTATTTTTAAAAAAATTATACAATTCCCTGTACCCTTCTTTTACGGATATATAATTAAAAGAATCCACTTCTTTTTCATATTTGTCAAATGATACTTTGTAATTTCTATTGTCTTTCTCAGATTTATTAATATTTATTTTTACTTTAGGGAATATCTCTTTCGCTAAATAAGCAACATCAATTATTTTAAGATTGTTTTTCTTATTTCCGATATTATAGATTCGGTTACCAACAATCTCCAACTTTGAATTTAATACAGAAATTATTGCTTTTGAAACATCTTTCACGTGAACATTTGGTCTCCACTGCTCTCCGCCAAATACGTTAAGTTCTTTATAAAAATATGCATTCTTAGCAAACAAATTCACGACCAAATCAAACCTTGATCTATTTGAAACTCCAAATACTGTAGATAACCTCAAAATGGTAGGTGAAAAATTCTGGCTTACTTGGTTTAAAATAGCATGTTCCGACATCAATTTCATTCGTCCATAATGTGAAACAGGATTAACGGATGATGATTCCGTTAAGAAGTTATCTGGGTCTTTGCTTGCTCCATATACACTGCAGGAAGAAGTATATATAAATCTGTTAATATTTAAATATGAACATAATGATGCCATCGAATTTACAGACAGGAAATTTGTTTTGAAAGCGGTTTCAGGAATTAGCGCACATGCGGGATCACCTACAATCTCCGCCAAATAAACGACTGCATCTACATTGGAAATCGCTTTAATCAAGGTATTCGTATCTATAGCATCACCTTTTATCCTCTTAAAATAATCGGAATTAATTTTGTCCAAAGAATCCTGGTTATAAACAAAATTATCGAGAACTTTTACCATATAACCTTTTTTTAATAATGCTCTAACCAAAACCGAACCAATATATCCTGCACCGCCTACAACCAAAATCTTTGCTGGTATTTTATTTTTTTTGATTTTATATAAATAAGTCCCTGAAATTAATTCATCAAAACTAATTGCGCCTTTCACAATCATTTTATCGTCAACAATGGGTATTAAAATATATTTTCTTGAATAGCTGTCATCCGGATAAAGTTTATTCAGCCTGTTTATTATATCGTTCTTATTACCTTCGTTATTTAGTTGATTTGATGTTATATACACGGGTACTTTGTTCATTACAATTTTGAGTTGCGTTTCAAGACTATATCCTTTTAGTAATGACCTTCTTAAATCACCTTCAGTTATAACACCTTTTAATTTTCCCGATTTATCGATAATAGTAATAAGAATTCCGAATTTGCTTTTGATTTTTTCAAAAGCATATCTTATTGTCTTTTCTTCATTTATATTAATATATAAATTTGAATCGTGCATTATTTTATCTTTTTAAAATTTCCCATGGATTCCAGTAATAGGCTTCATACCTGAAATCATCGTTCTTGCTTTCTTCAAGGGTTGAAGTAGAAAAGAATATCAAATTAGTGTCTTCTTTTAAAGTCATAAAACCATTTGCAAATCCTTTTGGAATATATAAAATCGAAGGTGATTTATCACTCACAACATACCTGTTTATTTTTAAATCTTTTGAAGGTTTTTTCCAATTATCGATTTTTACGGCTGCAACTACTGCCGCACCCGTTACTACGTAAACATATTTTGATTCGTTTTTATGTGCATGCCATGCTCTGACAAAATTATTTTGGTAATTGGATACTTGGTAAAATCTTTTAATTGAATTCATATCAAAATCATTACAAAATCTTACTTCGCCTCTGTCATCTACAGACACTCCGCCTTTGATTAAACCGATTTCATTTTCTGATTGATTCATAATAATTTATGTTTTAATAATTAGTTTGTATACTACAAATATAAATAAAAATCAAAATATTTTTGTTTGTTTATGATATAAGATTTTTTAAATAAATATCCGGCATTCAAGAAAATTTTTTGAGATGCTTCATTAAAATCCTTTACTGTTGCTTTGATTTTTGAAACGTTTGGATATTCCTTTATAATTACTTTTTGTGAAAGTGAAAGCATTTTCCCCGATATTTTTTTTCCTCTGAATCTTTTATGAACACTTATACTTATTTCCGCTTCATTATTTTTTACAATGTATCTAACCTGTCCTATTAATTTATCTCTAAAATGAAATAACAAGAATAGATGATTTATATCTTTTAATTTTTTTGTAAACCAATTTTTATGTTCTTCCCATTTTATAACTGTGCTGACAGATGAGTTCAATCTAACAAGCGGATCATTGGATAGATAAAATATTTTTCTAATATCGGAAGGTACTGCATTTCTGAGCGATATTTTAATATTGTTTTTCACCAAAATATTCTTTTGTTAAGTTTAAATTTTAATTAATGTCATTTAATAAAGCTAATGAACTGAATGATTGTTTCCACCACAAATTCAATTTGTTCGTCCCTTAGTTCCGGATAAATAGGAAGAGCTATTGTTTCGTTAGAAGCCCTTTCTGAATTTACAAAACTTGTATTCTCAAATCTTGATTTCAGGCTTGCGAAACATTCCTGCTTGTGAAAAGGAACGGGATAATATATTTCCGTACTGACTTCTTTTTCTGTCAGATGCTTTCTTACATCATCGCGATTCTGCACCCTGATTACATACTGATTGTAAATGTGATAGTTTTTAAACCCGCTGTCTTTATATATTGCTCCGGGCAATAATACTTTTTCCTTACTGCTGAATTCGGTTATGCCCTCTTTACCTGCTACACCCGATTCCATAAATAATTTTGTATAAAGACCTGCATTTTTTCTGCGTTTTTCGGACCAGCTGTCGAGATGTGGAAGTTTTACGTTTAATACTGCTGCCTGAATTGCATCGAGCCTGAAGTTACCTCCGATGATTTTGTGATAATATTTTGGCTTACCCCCGTGCACTCTCATAATCCTTAACTTTGCACCAAGCTCATCATTATTAGTGATTACAAGTCCGCCGTCACCAAAGCATCCAAGATTCTTACTCGGGAAAAATGAGAAACAGCCTATATCTCCGTGGTTACCTACTTTTCTTCCGTCTTTATACTGCACTCCTATTGCCTGTGCTCCGTCTTCGATTACTTTCAGGTTATGTTTCTTTGCAAGAGCTGTTATTTCATCCATTTCAGCGGATTGACCGTAAAGATGAACAGGAATAATTGCTTTTGTTTTACTTGTTATTTTGTTCTCAATAGATTTTACATCTATGTTGTATGTCACAGGATTCGAATCAACAAAAATAGGTATCGCATTCATTCTCGAAACAACACCTGCAGTCGCGAAGAATGAATAAGTCGGTACAATAATTTCGTCACCGGGTTTTATGTCTATTGCCATTAAAGCGATAAGTAATGCATCCGTTCCAGAGGAGACCCCGATTGCATACTTGCAGTCAAGATATTCACACATTGATTTTTCCAGTTTTTCTACTTCCGGACCAAGAATAAAATATTGTGACTCAGCTGTCCTAATTAACGCTTCATCAAGTTCATTCTTCAAGGTTTTATATTGCGCTTTTAAATCAAGTAATGGTACTTTCATGTTTATTAAAATTTATGTTCAGAAAAATCATTCAGTAATTATTTTCAAATTATATTTCTTTAACAAGATTATTTTCCAACTTGTACTTTTTCTGTGATTTATCACAAAAAGCAATTCCGTCTTTATCGAATTTTAATTTTTTACCTGCTTCGCTCAGCCACCCTACAACTCTGGCAGGATTACCCACTGCAAGTGCAAAATCCGGAATATCTCTGGTAACTACAGCCCCTGCTCCGATAAATGCGAACCTGCCGATTGTATGTCCGCATACTATCGTGCTGTTCGCACCCAGCGACGCACCTTCTTTTACTAAAGTCTTTAAATAATATTGCGCACCTACCTGGGGATACTTGCTTCTCGGATCAATTATATTTGTAAAAACCATCGATGGACCGCAAAATACGTAATCTTCCAGCTCGACACCTTCGTAAACAGATACGTTGTTTTGTATCTTTACAAAATTTCCGATTTTTACGTTATTACCGATATTTACATTTTGTCCCAGAACACATTTGCTCCCTATTTTAGAACCGGATTGAACGTGGGAGAAATGCCACACTTTGGTACCTTCGCCAATTTCGACATTTTCATCAACAACGGCGAATTCATTTACATAATAATTCATAATATTGTGAGTTTATTGATTATTTTTGAAAAGTACTTACAATTACTATTATTCATTTAATTTGACCTGCGAAATTTCCAGAACATCAAGTACATCCTTGGCGTGAACACCGTCCGTCCTCGGAGTTTTATCATTTATTATGCAGTCAAAGAAATGTTTTTGCTCTTCTTCAAGCGGAGCTTTTTCCGGATAACTTATAACTTCATAATCCGAATCGAATTTTTCTATCGACCCGTTCACTATGCTGAATCCCTTTTTATAAAATTTAAGCTTTTCATTTTTCGAACTGTCCTGGAATACAAGCATCCCCTTGTCTCCTATTACTACTACACGGTGCTCTTTGAACGGATGAAGCCAGCTTACGAAAATGTGTGCGTGTACATTGTTCGGATATTTCAGGTATGTCAGAGTAGTATCTTCAATTTTTTCCTGCACAAATGCAGCCCCTTTAGCTCCGATATAAACAGGTTTGCTTCCTGTCAGGAACTGAATTATAGAAATATCGTGCGGGGCAAAACTCCATAATATGTTTTCTTCACTTCTTATCGTACCTAAATTCAGCCTGTTGCTGTAAATATACTGAAGATTACCTATCAACCCTTCATCTATCATATCTTTCATTGTAAGTACAGCCGGATGATATAACAATACGTGCCCTACCATCAATTTTAATTTCCTTTCGTTCGAAATATTTATTAATTCAAAGGCTTCAGCTGAAAGCAAAGTAATCGGTTTTTCAACAAGTACATTTTTATTTGCAAGAAGACATTTTTTTGCAACATCAAAATGAGTTTCTGCTGAGGTTGAAACAATTACTGCATTTATTCCGGAATCGTTTAAAACGTCATCCAGGTTAGAAGTAAATTTAATTTCTTTCGAAACCTGCTCAACCTTGCTTATGGCTGAGGAATTTATGTCACAAACAGATATTAAATTTTTATTTAAGATTTTGTATGCGGTCTTAACATGATTCATTCCCCATTTCCCGCAACCTATAACTGCTAATTTTATTTCCAATTTTTATTAATTTTATTTATTAAATGTGTTTTAATAGCCGCGTTTTAAAACTTTCCTGTAATCCGATTCAATCATTATCTTTACTAATTCATTGAATTTGGTTTTCGTCTGCCAGCCGAGTTTTTCTTTTGCTTTTGCAGAATTGCCGATTAATATATCGACTTCAGTCGGACGGTAATAGCCCTTATCCACTTCTACAACTACATCACCGATTTTCGGAATAATGTTTTTTTTATCGCCAACAATAGCACATTCGGATATTTTCTTTATTAATCCCTTTTCATCCTGCTCTTTACCTTTCCATTCCAGTTCTATTCCCAGCTCTTTAAAAGTCAGGTCCGTAAACTCCCTGACAGTATGTGTTTCACCTGTTGCAAGAACAAAATCCTCGGGATTTTTTTGCTGTAACATTAGCCACATACCCTCGCAGAATTCAGGTGCGTAACCCCAATCACGTTTTGCATTTAAATTACCCAGATACAATTTACTTTGCTTACCGAGTAAAATTCTTGAAACAGCTCTCGTAATTTTTCTTGTTACGAATGTTTCCCCCCTTCTTGGCGATTCGTGATTGAACAAAATACCGTTGCACGCAAACAGATTATATGCTTCACGGTAATTTATCACAATCCAGTATCCGTAGATTTTTGCTGCTCCGTAAGGACTGCGGGGATAAAATGGGGTTTTTTCGTCTTGCGGAATCTCCTGTACTTTACCGAATAATTCGCTTGTCGAGGCCTGGTAAAATTTTGTCCTGATACCTGTTTCCCTTATAGCATCAAGAAATCTCAAAGTCCCTATTGCATCTACTTCAGCAGTATATTCGGGAATCTCGAATGATACTTTTACATGGCTTTGTGCGGCAAGATTGTATATTTCATCGGGCTGGGTCTTCTCAATCAGCCTGTTCAGGTTGCTCGTATCTGTTACATCTCCGTAATGCAGGAATAATTTTTTATTCAGTATATCCGGATTATTATACAAATGGTCAATTCTACCGGTATTAAATGAACTGCTTCTTCTGATAATACCGTGAACTTCATAATCTTTACCAAGCAAAATTTCGGTAAGGTAGCTTCCATCCTGTCCGGTTATTCCGGTTATTAATGCTATTTTCTTTTTCAAATTTTGAAAATATTAAATTTTTAATAAAATATTGCGACTTTTTGAATATAGCTCCGCCTAATTACTCACATTTAAGCAAAAAATCACAAAAAATTCAGATTTTACTGAATTTCTGTAATCTTAAATATACTTTTATTCAATACTTTTATCAATATAAAAAAAGGAATTCAAAAACCCACAATTCATTTATAATTACCGCAAAAATAAATACTTACTAAGCTTTGAATATTTTTGAACTTTTAAATTTACCAAACGCATTCCTGGTATCAACTATAATCCTGGAATTCCGTAAAATAAATTCATAATCATAATAAGTATGATCAGTAGATAATAATACTAAATCATATTTTGAAAGATTGGATTTGGTAATTTTTGTTGATTTTTTATTAAACTTATATTTTCTTAATTTCGGAATTTCCGTTACATAATCATCGTTATAATCCACAATCGCACCCCTGTCCTGAAGTAATTCAATTAATTTTAAGGACGGTGATTCACGTATGTCATCGATGTCTTTCTTGTATGCCAGTCCAAGTATTAGAATTTTTGCTCCGTTAATATGCTTGAAGTTTTTGTTAAATGCATGCATTACTTTTTCTACTACATAATACGGCATGGAAGTATTTACTTCACCTGCAAGCTCTATAAACTTCGTGGATATCTCAAATTCACGTGCTTTCCATGTTAAATAAAAAGGATCTATCGGTATGCAATGCCCACCCAAACCAGGTCCGGGGTAAAACGGCGTGAACCCGAACGGTTTTGTAGATGCTGCACTTATTACTTCCCAAATATCTATGTCCATTCTGTCGAACACTGTTTTTAATTCATTTACCAGAGCTATATTTATCGAGCGGTATATATTTTCAAGCAATTTAGTGGCTTCTGCTGCACGTGCGCTCGATACTGTTACTACTGTATCAATTACTTTGCTGTAAATCATCTTTCCTATCATTGTGCATTTTTCAGTAACCCCGCCGACTACTTTGGGAATTGTAGACGTAGAATAGTGCGGATTATTCGGGTCTTCCCTTTCAGGCGAAAAACACAACCAGAAATCTTTTCCTACTTTTAAACCGGTTTTTTCAAGTATGCGTAGTATATCCTCATCAGTTGTTCCGGGATATGTTGTGCTTTCAAGCGATATCAACTGCCCTTTTCGCATATACTTTGCAATCTCCTCGGTGGAATTCAATACATAACTCAAATCAGGCTCCCTGTTTGCATTTAATGGTGTCGGGACACAAATAATAACTGCATCTGTTTCTTTTATCCTCGAAAAATCCGTTGTCGCTAAAAATGTCTTTCTGTTCACTTCTTTCTTTATTTTTTCAGAAGGGATATGTTTTATGTAAGATTTTTTTTCTTTATTTATTTTTCTGACTTTCCCGGCATCTAAATCAAATCCTATTACCTGAATATTCTTAATGGAAAATTCCAAAGCAAGAGGCAAACCCACATATCCTAACCCGATTATTCCTACCTTAAATTTATTTTTTTTAATTTTTTGTACTAAATCCATAGAGGTTTTTTGATTTATTAATTAATGATTGGTATTTATTAATGGTTTGAACAGTTTTACTTCTGAACTGCTTAATTGTACACTGAACGTGGAATTTAATTCGATTATATTTACTATCAACTTATAATGACCCCTGATTTCTTTTATGTAACCGGTCAATCCCCTGAATATTCCCCCTGTTATTTCCACTAAATCTCCTTCCATTATGCTTTTTTCCTCAATCCTGATTTTTTCAGGCGCCTGAAGAGATAATTTAATATTCAGAATCTCTTTTTCAGATACTATTGCAGGCCTTTTTTGATACATTAAGTATCTCAGAGCTCCGTATGTATTTGATATAGCCCTGATTCTCTCACCCTCGTCAGAATTCACAAAAACATATCCGGGAAATAAAGGTACCATTAACTTTTTCTTTCTGTCCGACCAATACCTTACCGTCTGTATCATTGGCAGAAAAACTTCAATGTCTTTGCTGATTATCTGCTCAAATACTTTCTTTTCATTTTTAGGTTTGGTATGAATTACATACCAGTTCTTTGCATCGCTCAAAATATCCGTACTGGTTTAACTTGTAAATGGTATTTTCTTAATCAAAATAACTTTTTAAAAACTTCTGGACTATGTATGCAGATAATATCATCAGTACAATGTACATTAAAACAAGTTGAAAGAAATTCTTGCTGATTTTATATGAGAAAATTTTCCCTCTCCATCCGCATGACTGGCAGAAATAAGGACTTAACTTTATCTTCCTTAGTATTTTTTCAATAACATTACGCGTCCTGCTTCTTCTTAAAGCAGCAATTTTACCGCAATTCGGACATCTTGCCAGCTGAACATTCTTCCTTACAAATAATCTTAAGTTCAATTTCTGTTGTTTTTAATTAAGATTTTTTTACCTGTTTACTTCTTCTTTTATCCAATCCATCCGGTCTTGAATAATAATAATAATAATTGTAATAATATCCGTAAGCACTCTTCAGACTAAAATTATTAAGCACGGAGCCAAGAAACTTATGAGAATCGATCTGATTTATTCTTTGATACGTTTTCAAAAATGCATCCATCGGTGTCTTATTTGCCTGAACAATCAGGATTGTTCCGTCTGATATTCTTGATAAAATTTCCGGGTCGGTAACAGAAATAAAAGGAGGAGAATCAAGTATTATCATATCATAAATACCTCTTAACTTTTCAAGAAAATCTACCATTTGTTTTGAACCCAGTAACTCAGATGGATTTGGCGGTATAGTTCCGCTCGTTATGTAAAATAAATTATCCAGTTTCGTCGAACGCGTTATCTCTTCGAGAGAAACATTGGAAAACAAATAATCGCTTAACCCCGGAAATCTTTCCGCTTCAAATACAGCGTGAATTCTCGGCTTTCTCAAATCGCAATCCATTAACAAAACTTTTTTATCGGCAAGGGCAAAACTTCCTGAAAGATTCAGGGCAACTGTGGTCTTTCCTTCTCCCGGAACGGAACTTGTAACTAATATAGTTTTTAATTCGGACTCCAGCTTTGAATAAAGTACCCGCGTTCTTAATGCCTTAAAAGATTCAGATGCGATTGCATTCGGCTTGTTGGCAACAATGAACTCAAGCTGGGATGAACCGAGCTCCTTTAACTCTTCAATTGACGGTACCCAGGCTAATACAGATACTCCTTTCTGTTCAATCTCTTCGGGATTCTTTATTGACCTGTCGAGATAATTTCTGAGGAATGCAAAACCGATTCCAAGTATCAGTCCCAATACCGAACCAATCAATACTATCAACTGGCGGTTTGGTTTGGAAGGGCTTGTAGGAAATAAAGCTTTATCGATAATATTTACGTTCCCAAGCTGGGCTCTTTCATTAATAAGTGCTTCCTGGTATTTTTCTTCCAGTGCCAGAAATAATTTCTCGTTTGATTTTCTTGCTCGCTCTAATCTTGCTAATTCCATACTCTGTGAAGGTAACTTTCCAAAATCTAATTCATATTTGGATAATAACCTGTTTAACGAATTTACTTTCGCCTTATTGGATTGTACCTCGATACTTTCTTCTATAAATTTCTGGTAAATTGTGGATTTGTCTGAAGGTGTATTTGATAATAATCCCGTTTTAATTGCTTTGATTCTGTCTTCATAATCCTTTTTTAAAGGTGCTAACTTTTTATCGTAATCCGACTTTACTTTATCAATTAATTTTTGATCAGCTGATACAGTTATATCCAGATTTTTCTGTATCTCAATTTCCGCAATTTTCTTCTGAAGCTCATTTACATACGGCTGGTTCAATTGTCCTTCTATATAACCGGGAATGCTGTTATCGATTTTTTCAAGTTCGTTTTTTAATTCGGAATACGCCTTCTCCTTTGAGGTTAAATCGACATCAGCCGCATTTTTAGCGGCTTCGAACGAGGAAATCTGGTCAACGAGTTTTCTTGCCTGGTCATCCAGAAACATAATGCCGCCTTTTTGCTGGTAGTCCTGCAACGCGGCTTCGGAATTTGATAAATCGTTAATCCTCTTGCTTTTTTCTTCTTCCAAAAAGTTTTTTATTGTTGTCAGCTCGCGTCTTGCAAAGTCAATACTGTATTTTAAATAAGTTTCCGCATAAACATTTGCAATCAACTGCGTTTCATAACTCGAAGGACTTTGAACTTCTATTTCTGCTATATCAAGACCTCTCTTCTGATTTATGGCTACAATGCTTCCCAATATTGATGTCAAAGAAGATGCGGGAATTACATCAACTTTTACTTCCGGATTCCTGTTTACCAGATAAAAATAAAGGCTCTTATTCGGATTGACTCTGAAACTATCAAGTAGTGTGGCTGCGACCTTTCCCCTTATTGTATAACTTTTCAGAATTTCTATTTCATTCGAAATATATCTGTCTGTCTGAAAATCCTGAAACTCGGGAATTAATTGCGTGGATAATATGCTTCCCTGCGGCCTTACAATTTTTAAACTTGTTGTTGTCTTGTAAATATTAACTGCGTTCATTACATATATAACTGTCACTAAAACACTGGCAGAAAAAATCAATAAGATTGGCAATATATTTGACCTTAAAACATTTAAATACTCTTTAAGGTTATTCGAAGGATGCGGGGAAGTGATTATCGGTTTGGTTCCTTGTCCACCCTGTATTTTTACACCTTGATTCAAAAACTGAAAATTAATTTATTAAATTGAAGGATTCTTAATTTTTTCTTGTAATCGATATTACTAAAATAGCTAATGATAATAGAACCGATGCTACTGAAACAACAATTGATAAATTATCTTTGAAAAACATTCTTGGTTCGCCCGGGAATACAATAATATCGTTCGGTTTTAAAGATATATTTCTTTTATAATTTTGAACAACTTTTTCACCCCAGAAAACATCATTATAATCAAAAACCATCATTTCGTCCTTAGTTATATTTAATGTATCATTCTTTGGTCTGAACAAACGTATATTCTCCAGTTTAGCATCTACAACAGGTCCTCCGGCATATGAAACTAAATCTACTAACGTTGAACCTTGCGGAATTATGTACTTTCCCGGATATTTGACGTAACCCCAAATACTGACTTCTATGTTAACTTTATCCTTTTCCCCGTAATTATAAAACCCGCCCTGCTGCGAAAATACCTGGTTCATCCCCACTCTTTCTTTATCCTGAGCTTGTGTAATTCCCGAAATGATAAAAAATGAAAGTGTGATTAAAAAAAAGCTAATTTTATTCAATTGTGATAAAAATTTTAATCTTTAATATATTGTTTTAATACTTAAAACTAAATGATAAAATTACTGTTGTGTTATTTGCTATCATACTGATTTTTCAATCAGTTCTGTTTAATGACCTGATTTTTCTTTTGGCATTGCGTTCCATAAAAACATCATTACTATTGCCCCTATAATTGCAAAAGGTATCGGCCATAGTTTCCAGGCCTGCCATCCGTAAGTTGTAGTGATATACCCGACTGCCTGACCGACAAATGCACCGGCTAAATACTGGAATCCGTCAATTAACCCTGCCGCTGTAGCAGCCGCTTTTCTCCCTCCGAAATCCATAGAAGCAGCCCCGCCAATCATTCCGTGCGCACCATTTACAAAAAATGATAAAAACATTATCATTACTGCTGCCATTAT
>PMIW01000160.1 GCA_003158365.1 Ignavibacteriota bacterium
ACTAAAAATGCAATTGCTGATATGACAACTTTTTACTCGCAAAAATTCGGCGAGCATCCATTCGAGAAAAACGGTTTTGCATCTGTTTCGGGATACGGAGGCGGAATGGAAAACCAGACTCTGACAACGATTTACCCGACAGGGTGGTCATCAGTTGTTGGCTTGATTTCACACGAATTCGGACATCAGTGGTTCGGAGATATGATAACCTGCGGTACGTGGGCGGACATATGGCTGAACGAAGGTTTTGCAACTTACCTTGAATCTTTATACACGGAGCATATCAGCGGATATGCCGCATATAAAACCTATGTTACATCTAATGCAACATATTATTTATCTCATAATCCGGGATTTCCGATTTATAATCCTTCCTGGGCAATTACAACTCCTCCAAACGGAACTTTGTTCAACACTGCAATAACCTATTATAAAGGTGCGTGTGTGCTTCACATGCTCAGATATACAATCGGAGATTCATTGTTCTTTGCAGCACTGAAAGGTTATGCGACAGACACGGTTAATTTCAGATTAAATAATTCCGTAACAGATGATTTTACGACAAAAATCAGTGCTATTGCAGGACAGGATTTAACGTGGTTCATGGATGAATGGGTAAAGCAGGCAAATCACCCGGCATATGCAAATTCATACGGAATCGCAAATCTTGGTTCAGGAAACTGGAGAGTGAATTTTAAAGCAATCCAGACACAGACTAACACTGTGTTCCATAAAATGCCTATAACAATAAAAATTTCGTTTACAACAGGCCCGGATACAACTGTAAGAGTTATGAATGATGCAAACAATCAGACATTTGCATTTAATTTCAACAGGCAGCCTACTGTAGTTGTATTTGACCCGAACGATGATATTCTTTTAAAGACTGCAACACTGACACAGGGGATAAAAAATATATCCGACGTTATACCCGATAAATATAATATGTATCAGAATTATCCGAATCCGTTTAACCCGACGACGAATATTAAATTTGACGTGGCAAAAAAATCTCTCGTGAAAATTAACGTATACGATGTAACGGGCAGGGTAATATCGGAACTTGTTAATCAGGAATTAACCCCGGGGAAATATGAAGTAAACTGGAACGGCGCGGGGCAGGCAAGCGGAGTATATTTCTATAAAATTGAAACTGGTGAATTTGTGAAGACGATGAGAATGATTTTAGTAAAATAGAATCACTGATTTCGCTGATTTCATTGATTATTCTTGTGTCGGTAGTCACTAAAGAACAAGAGACTCCCCGACACAAAGCGATTTAATTGAAGAAAAAGAAGTATTAAATTATGAAAGCATCCCGGTAAAGCGGAGTGTTTTTTTTTATAGCATCAATTTTTGCATAATAAATAATTTTAGAAATATTTAAGTTCTTAAATTATTTTATAAATTTACGGAGGTTAACATTGGAAGAAGCAACAAAGAAAAAAGGCGGAGCAATGCTCTGGCTGGCAATAATATCTTTTATCGCCGCTTTAGTAACATTTTTACCTTTCAAAAATATCGATGATGAATGCATGTTGGGTTATAAAGCAATCTGCGCATTTACACCCGTAAGTTCATTGGTATTAATTGCACTTGGAGTGATGTTCCTGGTAATTCGCAATCACGTAAAAAAAGCAGGATAATTTTTTTATACGGAATAATTTTATTCTATAACAATCATTCTATAGCCCACTCCCGATTCGGTTATGAACATTTTGGGTCTGGAGGGATTATCTTCCAGCTTCTTGCGAAGCTGTGCCACATACACACGAAGATATTGTGTCTCATCGGAGAACGGTTTTCCCCATATTTCTTTCAGAAAATAATTGTGAGTCAGAACTTTGCCTGAATTTCTTATGAACAAAGAAAAAAGTGAAAATTCAGTTGAAGTAAGTTTTACAATTTGTCCTTTCTTTTTTACTTCTCTTGTTGAAAAATCAACAGTAACATTGCCGTTTGTAAAAACAGGATCTTTTTGTTCGGGCTGGGAGTGCCTGAGGCATGTTCTTATCCTTGCAAGCAGTTCACCAGTATTAAAAGGTTTCGTGATGTAATCATCGGCGCCTGAATCAAGAGCCGTAATAATGTCTTTTTCGGAATTCCGGACCGAAAGAATAATTACAGGAACGTCGGAAAAATCCCTTATCTTTTTCAACAAACTCAGACCGTCCTCATCAGGCAGTCCAAGGTCGAGCAGAACCAGTGACGGTCTGCTGTTTGCAAGTTCCTGCAGTCCCGACTTAGCATTTTCGGCTTCAAATACTTTAAAGCCTGAATTTTCAAGACTGATTTTAAGCAATCGTCTTATCTGGATTTCGTCATCGATGACAAGAATATTTTCAATGATACTCATACTAATTATTTTTTAATTCCCTTGGTAATTTAATTATAAATTTCAGACCGCCGGTTTTTTTATTTGAAGCGGTAATAGTTCCTTTGTGGACTTCAACAATTCCTTTTGTAATGGAAAGTCCAAGCCCGGTTCCGCCCGATTTATTATTATCAATTCTGTAAAATTTGTCAAAAATATGTTCGAGATTTTGCCCGGGAATACCTTTTCCGTTATCGGATATTATTAAAAATATATTTTCTTCATCGTATAAAGCCTGCAGTTCAATTTTCGAATTTGGTGAAGAATAAATAATTGCATTCTGCAAAATATTTTTCAAAGCCTGTTCCATAAGTACAAAATCTATATTGATGTAAGGAAAATTATCCTGAATATCGGTTGTAATTTCCTGAGTTATATTTTCATTTTCAAAATTATTTAATACGCTGTTATATAAATCGTTAACATCGCAGGTTTTGATATTTGGAATCAGCATTCCGCTTTCGAGTCTTGCCATATCGAGCAGGTTTTCCACAAGTCTGTTAAGCCTGATTGTTGCAGTATTTATTTCTTCGAAAAGCTGGTTTTGTGTATCGTTTCCGGCCGGTGATTGAGAATGCAAAAGATAGCTGGAAGCTCCCATAATTGCGGCTATCGGAGTCTTTAGTTCGTGTGATATACTATCGAACAAAGTTTTATACAGTTTTTCTGATTCTTCAAGCAGGAGAGCTTTATTAGCTCCTTTGTTTAAGAACTCGCGTTCAACGGCTGCACCTGTTTGCTTTATAAAGCTGTTAAGCAGGGTTTCTTTTTCGCGGAAAAGAATTTCGTCTTTCATTTTTAAACCTGTAACTCCGTAAATTCCGCGCGGACCGTTAAGCGGATAATAAATAAATTCTGCAAAAGGAAGAGAGTCAGTATAATGCCCCGCTCTTTTTTTATTCGTATACACCCACTGGGCAACGCTGAATTCTTTTTCCGAAATATTTATTGATTCTGTATAATTGCTTTCGGTTAATTTATTTTTTAAATCATCGAATATAAAAAAAACAACTTCAGAGTTAAAAACTTTTTTCAGGTTTTTAACTGATTCCTTAATTACTTCTTCCAGGTTCTTTGCTTTTGAAAGGTCATCTGCGAGGTTATAAAGTGCTACAGCTCTTTCTTCCCTTTGCAGAACGGCTCTTTCACGCTGTCTGATTTTTGTTGTAAGAATACCCGTAACCAATGCAATGATAAAGAACATAACAAACATAAGAATATCTTCACTGCGCGTGATGAAGAAAGTAAATTTGGGTGGTACGAATAAATAATTCCAGATAATCGGGCTTATAACAGCAGAAAGTAAAACAGGTCCCGGACCAAATATCAGAGGAAGCAATGTCACGACAAAAAGCAATATTAATGCTACTGTTTGATATCCCAAAATATCACTGAACGGGTAACAAATTGCAGCAACAAGGCAGACTATTAATGCGGATAAAAAATATTTCAGCGGTCCTGATTGAATTTTTGGGAGTTGAAATATTCTTTTATTTTCGGATTTATATACGTCTCCCGAAACAACATAGACATCAATCTGTCCGCTTTCATTTAATATTCTATCTACGATATCCTTTTTGAATATTCTTGAAATGAAACTCCTGTTTTGTGATTTTCCGACCAAAATATGCGTAACATTCTGTCTTTTTGCAACCCTCATAATAGCTTTTACAATATCCGTGTCTGAAGTTGTAATAATTTCAGCGCCGAGTTCCTTTGCAAGTTCGAGATTTTTATTAAGATTTCGTTTTTGCTTATCATCGAGTACCTGAGGAGTCTCTACGTTCACGGCAATCCAGCTTGCTTCCATAGTGTAAGCAATTCTCCTTGCCCAGCGGACAAGGTCGGCTGAATTAGGGCTCGGGCCTATGCCGATTAAAATTCTTTGTGTGGATTTCCAGGGACCGGGAATGCGGTTTTCCTGCATATAATCGCGCACCTGTCTGTCGACTCTGTCTGCAGTAAGTCTTAGGGACAGTTCACGCAATGCACTTAAATTACCTTTTCTGAAAAAATTTTCTATAGCATTTTTTGTCTTGTCTGCCGTATAAACTTTTCCGTCGGAAAGTCTCTGTAAAAGTTCATCGGGTGATATATCGACAAGTTCGATTTCATCAGCAACATCGAGTATTGAATCTGGTACGGATTCTTTGATTATTATTCCTGTTATCTGACTAACTGTATCGGCAAGGCTTTCTATATGCTGAACATTTATTGCAGTATAAACATCTATGCCGTTATCCAGCAATTCAAGGACATCGAGATAACGTTTATTATGTCTGCTGCCGGGGGCATTTGTGTGGGCAAGTTCATCAACCACTACGAGCTTTGGTTTTTTTTCGAGGATTGTATCTACATCCATTTCCTCGAGTTCGAAACCTTTATAATTGATTTTTTTCCTCGGAAGCTGGGGCAGGTAAAACAAAAGAAATTCCGTTTCGGCTCTGCCGTGGGTTTCCACATAGCCGATTAATACATCCGTTCCACGTCCTTTTGCTTTACTTGCATCCTGAAGCATTGCAAAAGTTTTACCGACACCCGCACACATGCCGAGGTAAATTTTTAATTTACCTTTTTTATCTTTCTGCTCATCTTTTTTAATCTGAGCAAGCAATTCATCCGGGTCGGGCCTGGATAATTCTTCCATAATTTACAATTTATCTAACTCAATATTTAAAACAAGTACATTTATTTGGTCAATAAAAAAAATGATAATATTAATTTATTTTTAAAATCTACATAGAACTGCAAAGATTAATCTTGATTCTGCTTTTACAAGGTCAGGTAGCCAACCCGGTGGAACCTGTGTCGTAATATATCCATCAGGTGACGTTACACCTCCATGTCCGGCAAAGTAAGGAATGTTAGCTTCACGATGGACAAATTCGAGCCGCCAGGTGATATTTTCATCGGGCATCCAATCAAGCGTAGTCGAAACATCCCATCCATCGAATTTTGTTCCCGGTGAAGTGTCGAAAATCTGACCTGCAACACCTGTTGGAAGAAGGACAAGATATCTTCCGGGATTATGAATAAAACCTCCACCGATTGTCCAACCGTAATGATCATTTGCAAACCACAATCTATTATAAAGCATACCGCTGATAAAATTCTGCGCAGGACCTCCATCGCCTCCAAAAGCAGTTACTCCGTCGCCATTTTCAAAACCCAAATCACCTGTTAAAGAAAATGCAGCACGATGTAGAAATTTTCCCGGATGATTATAATAACGTACTTCCAGACTATTATCGCTGTGTACTCTGATTCTACCGGGTTTATCCTGCGTATCAGTACCGTAATAACCATTCGATAAAACTGAAATTGATTCAACAGGTCTGTACAAAATTTGAAATCCAAGACCGGGATTATCATTAAACTTTCCATACGTTTGCCATCCGTTAATTACCCAGAGTTCAAGCTTTAATTTATCACTCGGAAAAGTTTGTAATCTCAAACCATTAAAGAACCAGGGTGTATTATCTGAAGTAAATGACGGTTGGTAAGCCCAATTCTCACTATTATAATATGAAAATAAACCAACATAAGACATAAAGATTCCGGCATCGAGATTTATTCCGTTCCATTTATCCCAGTGATAACCTGCATAAGCTTCGCTTAAATATCTATAAGCATTCGCAAGGTCAAATTGTCCTCTGGTTGTACTGAAATCATTTCTCGGAACTACAGTCGAGCGTGTTCCCAATTGCAGCATAATTCTTCCGCGCACATTATTATAGTGAAAATCTCCGCCTATGCCTGCAAAAGACACTTCAAATTCGTTATTCCTTGCCAGTGCAGTAGAACCAACTACAGTATTATCTACGGGATGATGATTTGAATATGTGTAATTCATATCTAGCATGAAACTTCCCGTAAAATATTTTGTATCGAGTAACAGTTTGTGTCTTCTGTCATTTCCGTTTAGCCATGTAAAATCACCGAAAGCAAACGGTTCGCTCACGGGTTTTTCATCATTTATCATAACAGTATCTAATGTTATATTTTGCGTTTGTTTCAGGAATGCTTTATTTCCGGAATCTAAATTCTTTGATTCATTTATTTTACTATCCTGTGAATATGCCGAATCAAATAATATAAACAGTATAATACATATAGAAAAAAATACTGATTGTGAATTTTTCATAATTATTCTTTAGTTTGCAATTTAATTATCCAAAACAGATAAAATTATCATTTCAAAAGGAAGATTCCCATCTAAAACCTGCTTATCCGTTTCTGAAATTTTTATTCTTGAATCAATTTCATTTAAGTCTATTCTTGGAATTCCTAATACTCTAAGTCTATCTCCTTTTGATAATTTCCGTACTGTTTTTTCAGGTTCGGAATTTTTTATAAACACCATCTTAAGATTTTTAAATAACAGATTATCATTGTCCCCAAAGACATCACAAAATATTATCATTCCATCATCTTTAATTTCAGGGGAACTGTTTAATTGCATTGTAAAATCAGCGTAATCATATACTAATCCTTGAGTAATTAATGTAACAATGCTATCATTAATTACAATCCTGCATTTTGCAGATGAATATTTTCCGATTGCAGTTTCAGCGTCAACAACTCTATGAGCATTAATTTTTTCATCGAATCCGTTCAGGTTTTCTTTATTTATTCTTAATACGGGTGCTAATTCAAAAACATGCTTTGAATTATAGTCTTTTATCACTTCATTATTTGCTCCTTGTATAATATTGTCGTTTTCCAAATAATCGCACCAGAGACGCCATACTCCGTTTAATCTTATAATATTTCCTTTATTATTGGAAACAATATCAATTGCTTTTGAATCAGCTTTCACATTAAAAACTTTTGCGATTAAAGGCAGACCTATGAAATCGTTTCTCCCGGCCAAAATTAAAACCGTACTGTTTCTTGATTGTTTTATTGATTGTCCTCTTGGAGAATAAAAATCGGGATAAACATCTATATTCCTGTCATTTGCAGCATCGAGATTATAATCGAGTGTAACTGTTATTTTATCTTTTATAGATTCAATAAAAGATTTTTTTAAATTTATTTCAATCTGACTTTTCGCTGATGATGCTAAAAGAAAGAGAAATGTTATTGTTAATATTTTTTTTAGAATTTTCATTTTTAATTTTTAATTCTTATAATTCTTAATACAAAAATAGATATTAATATATTATTATAAGATAAAAAGTTATGCCTGATATATAAAAATATTATAAAAAACCTTTAATCAGTAATAATGTTAACAGCATTGTTATTGTATGTAAAAAAAGGTAGCCTTTGACCGTTCCGGTGTGTGTAAAATTATTCATATTCTAAAGTGAAATTAATCCGGGATTTACATGAATGTAGTAAGATAAATTAAAGTTTATCCAGTTCTAAATTTAAAACAAGTACATTTATTCTTGGTTCACCAAGGAATCCGAACTGCGGATTTTCAGTTAATTTATATATCAAATCTAATAATTGCTTTTTCTTATTAAAATCAAATTTTCTTTCTATAATAATTCTGCCAGCCTGAAGATTCGCATTTTCCGGACTAATGTGCGGGTCAATACCGCTTCCTGATGAAAATATTGCATCGAGAGGGACATTCGTATTATCGGGAAGCATATTCTTTTTTACGTATGCTTTTCTTAATGAATCGGAAATATTTTTTAGCATTTGACTTGTAGGACCGTAGTTACTGGCTCCCGAAGGCATTGGCTGATAGTCGATTGAAGATGGACGCGGTTGAAAATATATTGAGCTATCGAATTTTTGGGCAATTAAATTAGAACCGATAATATTTCCATTTATTTCAATAAAACTGCCCGCAGATTTATCAGGAAATGCAATTTTTGCAATGCCGAAAATAAATAACGGATAAATCAAACCTGTAAGAAGGGTCATAAGCAAAAGAAATTTTACTGATATAATTATGATTTTCATTTTATACAAGATTAATTGCGTTTATAAACAAATCTATTAATTTAATTCCTATAAAAGGAGCAATAACGCCGCCGACACCATATATCAAAAGGTTTATCTTCAGTATTGTGGATGCACCAAGCGGACGATACTTAACTCCGCGAAGTGAAAGAGGAATAAGCAGTATTATTATTATCGCATTAAAAATTACTGCACTAAGAATTGCGCTTTGCGGTGAGGCGAGATGCATAATGTTCAAAATGTTCAAAGGTCCTAAGCTTCCTTTAACTGCATAAAGCACGGAAAATAGTGCAGGAAGTATTGCGAAGTATTTTGCAACATCATTTGCAATGCTGAATGTCGTGAGCGAACCACGGGTAATCAGAAGCTGCTTGCCCACTTCAACCACTTCAATTAATTTTGTAGGATTGCTGTCGAGGTCAACCATGTTGCCTGCTTCACGGGCAGCCTGGGTGCCGGTGTTCATTGCCAGGCCCACATCGGCCTGGGCCAGTGCCGGCGCATCATTGGTGCCGTCGCCTATCATTCCTACCAGGTGGCCGTTGGTCTGTTCGTCACGGATGCGGCGTAATTTATCTTCAGGTGTTGCCTCAGCCATAAAGTCATCAACTCCTGCTTCAGCTGCAATAGCTGCCGCTGTTAATGTGTTGTCTCCTGTAATCATCACTGTCTTAATCCCCATTTTACGTAATTCTGCAAACCGTTGTTTGATTCCGCCTTTCACAATGTCTTTGAGATGAAT
>PMIW01000111.1 GCA_003158365.1 Ignavibacteriota bacterium
AGACTCCAAAGACTCCAAAGACTCAAAAGACTCAAAAGACTCTATAGACTCTATACACTAATTTATCTTGAAATCCTCTATTATTTTAAATAATTTAAAAAATATAAATGTTTAATTTTAATAATTTTAATGATATTTGAAAATTTCCTACCAATTTAATCAAAATAAATTAATTCATTATGAGTGAACAAAAAAAATTTGTGCCATTTGTGTCAGCAGGGTCTAACATGGCAGAATTTACAATCAAGGCACTGATTATAGGTCTGGTGCTATCGGTTGTGCTGGGAGCAGCGAATGCTTACCTTGGGTTGAAGGCAGGTATGACTATCGCAGCTACATATCCTGCCGCAGTGCTTGGTATGGCTTTGTTGAAAATCATGAAAGGGTCCATCCTCGAGGAGAATTTTACAAGAACTGTCGGTTCAATCGGTGAATCGGTTGCCGCAGGTGCTATTTTTACATTGCCAGCTTTTTTTATCGCGGGTATCTGGAATCCTTTCTTTACACCCAAACATTACATCACTGCAACGATTATTCTTATTGCAGGAGGTGTACTCGGTATAATGTTTGTTGCGTTGCTCAGAAGAGTGATGGTGGAAGATGTTGATTTGCTTTTCCCCGAATCCACGGCAGCAGCGGAAATACATAAATCAGGCCAGGGCGGCGGTGGCGGCTCGAAATTCCTTTTCGGAGCTATGGGTCTTGGTGCCGTAATTCAGTTTTTGGGGCAGATAAATTTCTTTGCACTGAGCTGGGAAAAATTTTACAGTTTCTTCAATGAAGTAAAAATCCCCGGAACGATGATGAAGGCAAAAGGCGGTATGTTAATCAGTTCGCCCGGAATAAGCCCCGCATATATAGGTGTCGGATACATAATCGGTCCAAAATATGCATCGCTTAACTTCAGCGGTGGAATACTTGCGTGGGGACTTCTTGCACCGATAATTTATTATTTTGTTTCACCGTATTTAACACCCGAACTTCTGCAGTCGTGGGCGACCTTAAAAGGCATAACCATTGAAAAAGCAAGTGATGCAGGATGGCAGATTAACCAGGTCTGGAGATTCATCGTCAGGCCTATTGCAATCGGCGGAATGCTTATGGGTGCGGGTTACACGCTTTTCAAAATGCGTACAAGTTTAATAACAGGTTTAAAACGTTCAATCGGAGATGTTAAAAAAGCAGCTTCCGAAGGTGCGACAGCAGTTGAAAGAACCGAAAAAGATTTACCGTTTACATGGATTATGATTGGTATAGGTTTGGTTGCAATTGCTACATTTGTAGTGACAAAATTTGCTTTCCATACGGGATATCTTCCTGCTTTTGTAGCGGCAACTGTCATGATAATTCTCGCATTTTTCTTTGCAGCTATTTCGGGTTATTTAGTTGGTATAATCGGTTCGAGCAATAATCCAATCAGCGGACTAACATTAACGGCACTGGTCGTAACGGCATTGATACTCGTATTAATCGGAGTCGATGCAACAACAGGCGGTGTTGCGGCAGTACTTGGAGTTGCGGCAATCGTCTGCGTATCGGCTGCGGTAGCGGGAGAAATGCTTCAGGATTTAAAAGCAGGACACATTCTCGGCGGTACACCATGGAAAATGCAGGTTGGTGATATCATCGGAGTTGTAATTGCAGGTCTTGTTATGTTCTTTGTACTTAATTTGCTGAACCAGGCGGATATTGCTCAGGGTATTCAGCAGAATTATACAGGCGGTTTCGGAAGTAAAAATCTTTCCGCTCCACAGGCAGGTCTTATGGCAATGCTTTCGAACGGCATAGTAGGCGGAGAAATGGCGTGGCCATTGATTATAGTCGGTATGTTAATGGGACTTGCATTTATTCTCATGCAGGTAAAAAGCCCGATGCTTGTAAGCGTTGGCATGTATTTACCTCTTGAAACTACATTTGCAATTTTCATCGGCGGAATAATAAAAGGAATACTGGATATGTTAAACAAGAAAAAAGGATTCAATGAAGCTCAGAAAGTCAGAATTGAAAACACGGGAATATTACTTGCATCCGGATTCATTGCAGGTGAAGCTTTAACAGGACTAGGATTCGCTCCGTTCAGAATTGCCGAATTCAATATTCCTTCGATATTCTCCGAGCCGCCGCTACTTATCGGTTTCTCGGTTTTAATAATCATAGCACTAATACTTATATTTGTTCCTATGAGAAATGCAGGCAAGGCTGATGAGCCGGCTCCTCCCGCAGCAGGAATGTAATTTTTTTATAGAAGGTCAAAGGTAAGACCTTTGGCCTTCATTAATTTTTAAAGAATAAAATTTGTTTAAGAAAAAAGAAGTGATAAATTTACTGGAATTGACACCTGTAAGGGAAAAAAATTTTGTTGTTCAGGAAAACGGTATCGTTACATTACTGATTCCAAAATTTAAAAAGCAGTTTTTCCAGTCTTTAATTCCTAAAAATAAATCTAAGGATATAAAGATAAGTTTTGACGAACTCGGTTCGGCAGTCTGGAACGAAATAGACAGTAACAAAAAGGTTGAAGAAATCGTAAAAGATTTAGGAGAGAAATTAGGGAAAAAAATTCATCCTGCAGAAGAAAGAATCACAAAATTTTTAACGCAGTTGAATTTACATAAATTTATAAGTTTTAAAGAGTTACAAAAAAATAAAAAATAATATTATATTTTCACACTATTGCGTGAAAAGAATTGTTATTAAATTAAGTTTTTTAATTAAATAAAGGAAAACAATATGGGAAATATACTGAGCGGCTTAAAGCCCGAAGCTATATGGAAACACTTTGAAGAAATGTGTGAAATTCCGCACCCTTCAAAACACGAACAAAAAATGATAGATTATGTAGTCAATTTTGCAAAAGCTAATAATCTTGAATACGAAGTTGATGAGGTTGGAAATGTTGTAATAAGAAAACCGGCCACACCAGGGATGGAAAGCAGGCAGGGTGTAATATTACAGGGACATCTTGATATGGTACCGCAGGCAAATAGCGATGCAAATCACAATTTCGAAAAGGACCCTATTAAACCGAGAATAGACGGTGAATGGGTGAAAGCAACAGGTACAACTCTTGGTGCCGATAACGGAATCGGAGTATCGACTTCGCTTGCAATTCTTGAAGCAAAAGACATTGTTCACGGACCGATTGAAGCAATTTTTACAATCGATGAAGAAACAGGTATGACCGGGGCATTCGGATTAAAACCGGGATTATTAAAAGGTGACATACTTATGAATCTGGATTCTGAAGATGAAGGTGAACTTTTCATTGGATGCGCCGGCGGTACAAATGCAAATGCAATATTCAAATACAATAAAAAACCCGCTCCAAAAAAACACAATACATATAAATTAATTGTAAAGGGATTAAAAGGCGGACATTCGGGATGCGATATACATCTTGGCAGGGGAAACTCAAATAAATTACTTTTCCGTTTCTTAAGACAGGCTGAAAAGAATTTTGCAATTCGTCTGGCTGCAGTTGAAGGCGGAAACCTCAGAAATGCTATTCCAAGAGAAGCTTTTGCGGTGTTAATGGTTCCGAAAGATAATGTAAAAGTATTTGAAGCCGCGGTGTTAGCTTATGAAGAAACAATAAAGAAAGAATTTGCCGGTGTTGAGCCCGGTTTAACTGTTTCACTCGATAAAGCTAAATCCCCGAAGAATGTATTCGACAAGTCGACGCAGAAAAATCTTATTAATGCGATATTTGTATGCCCGAACAATGTAGTACGCATGAGTGTCGATATGCCGGGACTTGTGGAAACTTCCACAAATCTTGCAATCGTAAAATCCGATGATAAAACAAAAACAATCGAAGTAAAATGCCTGCTCAGAAGTTCGGTAGATTCATCAAAAGAAGCACTCGAACAGAAGATAGAAAGCGTATTTGAACTTGCCGGTGCGGAATGCACATTCGACGGACAGTATCCGGGATGGAAACCGAATCCGAATTCCCCGATACTAACTGTAATGGTTGATTTATACGAAAAATTATTCGGCAAGAAACCCGAAATAAAAGCCATTCACGCAGGACTCGAATGCGGATTAATCGGCGGTGTATTCCCGAATCTTGATATGATTTCTTTTGGTCCGACAATCAGGTTCCCGCATTCTCCCGATGAGCAATGCAACATAGAAACAGTTCAGAAATTCTGGGATTATTTACTTGAAACCTTGAAAAATGTTCCCGTAAAATAATAATTAAAAATTAAAATACAGGTCAGGGAAAATTTTTTTCTGGCCTGTTTTCTTTTAAATAACTTAAAATCACAATATGAGATACTTAACAATTATTTTTATGCTTGCTATTCTTCTCTCCTCTTGTGGAAAAAAAGAGCAAATCCCCTGTGGAAATACAGATGCGGAAAAAGACTTTTCTGAATTTGTAAAAGCTCTTGAAACTAAAACCGTACCGCTTTTCAAAGAAATGAACCTGGCATATTGGAATGCATCAATATCAGGTAAAAAAGAAGATTTTGAAAAAAATGCCGAGTTGCAAAACAAATATGCAGCAATTTTTTCCGATAAATCTTCATTCGAAAAGTTAAAAGGTATGGGTGAAATCAAAGACCCGATTTTAAAAAGGGAATTGAAAGTTATTTTTAACCAGTTTCAGCAAAACCAGGCAGATACTGCATTAATAAATGCAGTAAATAACATGCAGAATGCAATAGAACAGAAATACGGAAACTTCAGGGCTGAAGTCGGTGCAAATAAACTGACCGATAACCAGGTTGAAGAAAAACTTACAAAGTCAACAGATTCGAAAGAACTGGAAGATGTATGGGTAGCACAAAAGAAAATAGGTAATGTTGTAGCAGATGATCTTAAGAAACTTGTTTTAAAAAGAAATGAGCTTGCAAAATCAATGGGCTTTAAAAACTATCACGATATGAGTCTTAGGGTAAACGAAGAGGACCCTGAAGAGATATCAAAATTATTCGATGAACTCGATTCACTGACAAAAGATGCATTTGCAAAAGAAAAAGAAAATATCGATAATTATTATGCAAAAAGATACAATATTAAAAAGGAAGAATTAAAGCCGTGGCATTACCAAAACCGTTTTTTCCAGGAAGCCCCGAAGATTTACAAAGTTGATTTCGATAAATTCTACGAAGGCAAAAAACCCGATGAAATAACAATGAAGTTTTATAAAAGCATCGGTTTGCCCATAGATGAAATGATTAAAAACAGCGATCTTTACGAAAAACCCGGAAAGAATCAGCACGCTTACTGCACAGATATTGACAGAAATGGTGATGTGAGGGTGCTTTGCAATATAGTACCCAATGAAAAATGGATGAATACATTGTTGCATGAATTCGGGCATTCAGTATATTCAAAGAACATAGATAAAAATCTCCCGTTCTTTTTAAGGGTAGAGGCTCAGACGTTTACCACAGAAGCTATTGCAATGATGATGGGCAGGTTTTCAACAAGCGGAGCGTGGTTAAAAGATAACCTTGGTATAACTGAAAGCGAAGCAAAGAAAGTGTCTGATGACGGATTCAAGTCGCTCCGTCTGCAGGAGCTTGTTTTCAGCCGCTGGGCGCAGGTAATGTACCGATTTGAAAAATCTATGTACGAAAAACCAAATCAGGATTTAAACAAATTATGGTGGGATCTGGTTGAAAAATATCAGTTGCTCAAAAAACCCGAGGGCAGGAACGAACCTGACTGGGCATCGAAGATTCACATTGCAACCGTGCCATGTTACTATCACAATTACCTTTTAGGTGAATTGCTTGCTTCACAGCTTTACTATTACATAGTGAAGAATGTAATTAAATCCGAAGATTACAAAAATCAGAGCTTTACAGGAAAACCCGAAGTGGGCACATTTCTGAAAGATAAAGTGTTTGCACCGGGTTCGAAGTATTTCTGGAATGATATGATTGAAAAAGCAACAGGTGAAAAACTCACGGCAAAATACTATGCACAGCAATTTGTAAAATAAATATTGATTTGAATAATTATGATTTAATATTTACGAATATTGCTTTTTATTATTCATTAATAATTTTTCATTCTTAATAAAAAAGTGCCACCGGTATAAATAATCGGCGGCACTTTTTTATTTATTAATGTTGGGATTAGGATATTAGAACTTAACTCTGAAGCCTAAATTCAGCGCCAGCAGGCTTATATTTTGTTTTAACGAACTTGTGCTTGAACTTGTAATAGAGCCCGTAGTACTGGTCGGGAAATTAGAAATTTTATTTACATTATCAAACGAAGGCGTCGAGCTTATAAATTCAAGGCTGCCGACAAAATCCACAAGCCTGCCGAGAGGGTAGTGACCTCCGGCAGATATAGAATATACAAACGAAGAAGCCGATTTTTCATTTTCAGTATATTTCGAACCGTTACTTCCCGTAATTACCATCGTTGGTGTCGAAGTCTTCATTATTCCCGAGAGGAATTTAAAATCACCCACGAATTTATTAACCAAAGGATATGAATATGATAAGCCAACCATTCCGCCGACTATATCCCAGCTTCTGCCTGAAGTATTCCATACAGTCCCGGGAAAATCCGAAGAAAGTTTATTTGTTATGCTGTTAAAATTATAGCTGTTAACGGAGTAGAATAATTTCACTCCCAAATCTACAGATTTAACAATATTAAAACCTGCATTAAGTTCCATTTTACTACCGGTATTTGCAAAACCTGCATTTACATTTGTAAGGTCTTTATCGGCAAAGTTATTCATAGGAATGCTTGGTCCTATTGCAAAACTTACGTATCCTACATCACCTTTGAGGCAATGACCTTTTGTGCAAGAATTTTCCTGTGTGAAACCGGTGGAAATTAAAAGAGTTGAAACAATAAAGAGTGTAAAAATTATTTTTTGCATATCCTAATCCCCTGTAATTTAATTTGCAAAAAGATTTTCACCATAAAACATTGCAAATATTAAACCAAAATAAATCTTTGTTTTTTTAATAAAAAACGGGGAAAGAAATTTTATATGTATCATAATGAGATGCCAATAAAAGTTTTGAGACTATTATTTTACTGATGTATATTTGAGTTTAAGTTATTTTATTTTAAAATTTATTATTTATTTTTTATTGACAATATCATTAGTACCTTTTTTATGCTTTATTTATTTTTTATTTTTAATCCGATATGGGAGCAATTCGGTAAGACTTTTTTATTGAATGCTGCAGACTATAAACCGATATAGAACTTAATAATATTTTATGCCGAACACTGAATCATTAAAAAAAGATTTTGATGAGCTTGCTTTAATTTGCCATCCCAAATGGGACCACAACATACATTATTATAAATATTTAAGCAGATTAATTCCTGATAAATGCGAAACGATTTTAGATATTGGCTGCGGCAACGGTGAATTTGCCAGACTAATTTCGAATAAATCAAAAAAGATTGTATGTGCCGATATATCTCCGGAAATGATATCAATTGCAAAATCGCAATCAAAAAATTACCATAATTTAGAGTTTGATGCAATAAATGTATTTCACAAAAATATTCCTCCCGGAAGTTTTGATTGCGTTGTTTCGATTGCGACATTTCACCATTATCTGCTTGAGGATGTACTGAGAAGAAGCATGGAATGGCTGAAAAAAGACGGAATATTAGTTGTTTTTGATGTTTATAAGCCAAAGACATTTTTTGACTATGTATACTCTTTATTTGCCGTTATTCCCGATGTTTTTTTGAATTTTATTAAAAACGGGCGTGTAAGGGAATCGAAACAAATAAGACGGGTCTGGAATAACCACAGCAAAAATGACAGGGTGATAACCTTCAATGAAGTCTGTAAAGCTGCATTCAGAGCGTCTGCGACAGTTAAAATCCATAGGCATCTTTTCTGGAGATATTCGATGATTTGTAAAAAATACAACTGATATTAATATTAAACTATTCTCAAAAATTTTTTCCGCTCTAAATTATTGTTTTATTAGTAACAATAAAATTAATTTATTTTGTGCGAAATTACATTTTAAGGGCAAAAATTATATACTAAATTGCACTTTATTTTTCTTTTTTATTAATTAAAAAATTATGACCATTTTAATATAACCTGTTATTGAAGGACTTTTAAAATTATATTTTGCACTCACTTATTGAAAACAGAGAGAAAAATCCTGAAGATAAAAAAGATAAAAAGAAAGCAGAAATAAATAATCTATACGACCTTATATCAGACGAGACAACTATCGCCGATTGTGAAGGAAAATCTTATAGTATTAAGGATTTTATCTTCAGTACACGGGATAAAATATTTTATAAATTTCCTGATAATAAAGACATACCGTGATAATTAATCTTAGACATGAAACGAAGAGCCTTTCCGGCTAAACTCTCCTTACCTGTGTAATTCACAGACAATATTAAATTTGCAAAAAAATTTGTAAATTAAAATTCCTGTATGTAATTTTAACAAAAAGATTTAAAACAGGAATTTATATATATTAATTGCAGCAACATATCATGATAATTAATATCAGTTACTGCTGTCATTGATATAGATAGTGAAGAGTAAAAAAAAGTATGTATATTCATTAAAACAATAACATGGCAAGAATAAAACTTGATGAAATATTTAACCATCTTGGTTACGAAATCAAAAAATCCCTTGCTAATACTATAAAGAAAGAATTTCCGA
>PMIW01000057.1 GCA_003158365.1 Ignavibacteriota bacterium
CAAGGTCAGGGGTAAAAGGACCATTTATATACGGCTCGAGCTCGTCTAAATTGATTTCAATAATTTTATCATAATATTTGGAACTGTTTTCATCTGCCTTTAAAATGTCTTTTATCTCATCTGACAGCTCCGCTATTTCCTTTCTTCCTGTTGCAATAAGATATCGGTACATTCTGTTGTCATAGGGGAATATGGAAGTAGTTGCACCGATTTCTGCACCCATGTTGCAGATTGTAGCTTTACCAGTACAGGATATATTTTTTGTGCCTTCTCCGAAATACTCAACGATGTATCCCGTTCCGCCTTTAACTGTAAGTATACCCGCTAATTTTAAAATAATATCTTTAGGAGAAGTCCAGCCGCTCATTTTTCCNNTCCTCCTGCATTAGGTGTATGTGAATCTGTACCAATCATCATCCCGCCCGGGAATGCATAATTTTCTAGGACAACCTGGTGGATAATACCTGCACCGGGTTTCCAGAAACCCAGGCCGTATTTTTGAGATACTGAAGAGAGAAAATCATATACTTCTTTATTATCGGAATTTGCTCTGAGCAAGTCATCATTTGCCCCGGTTTCTGCCTGAATCAGGTGGTCACAGTGCACCGTAGAAGGCACAGCAACTTTTGGGATTCCAGCAGAAGTAAATTGAAGAAGGGCCATCTGGGCTGTTGCATCCTGCATCGCAACCCTATCGGGATGGAAATCAACGAAATCTAAACCGCTAACGAAAGGTTTTAAAGGTGCATTAAAAAGGTGTGCATACAAAATCTTTTCGGCATACGTCAAATCACGGCCAAGCATTTTTTTAGCAGTATCGACTTTATTTTTAAAAGTACTGTAAACTTTTTTCGTTAAGTTTAAATCAAAAAGCATAATAATTTCTCCTATAGAATTTATTTATATTATTTTTTTCAAATCTGTCAAGTTATTAACCGGCAATTTGCAAGCCTGATTTTCGCAAATATAAAAATTCACATTTTCATAATCTGTAATAATTTTTTTTACAAAAGGGACAAACGTTCCGGTTTGTTTATCTGCATGAATTAATATCTTAAAAGGAATAAATTTCCCGTGAATATATCTTATTATTTTATTTATTTCTGAATTTTTAATTTCTCCCGTGAAAATAATTTCTTTCGGGCTGTTCCTGAAAAATAATATACCGGTCAACATTTGAGGACTTGAAAACGGCATATTATTTGTCTCATGATAAAAATATTTGATACAATTTTCAGCTATATCGTGAAATACACTGTTATCATTAATATATCCGAGCCTCAGGATATTTTCAATCATGATTGCATTCCCCGAAGGTTCCGCACCGTCGTAAATATCCTTGGTTTTAAGAATTATATCTTCGGCAGAAGGTTCTGAATCAAAGAAACCCGAATTTTCTTTATCATAAAATTTACTAATAGCAGTGCCCGAAATATCGATTGCATCTTTAAGATAAGATACATTAAAAGCAGATTCATATAAATCAATCAATGCTTTTATTAAATAGGCGTAATCTTCGAGAGTAGAATGAAATTTTACATCGCCTTCCCTGTATCTGTGGTATAAAACTTTTTCTTTCTTATTCCACAGATTGTTCAGAATAAAAGTGCAGCATTTTTCCGCAGCTTTCTTATATTTTTCATCGCCTGTTATATTATAACCGTTTGTAAATGCGCTAATCATAAGGCTGTTGCAGGATGTCAGAATTTTATCGTCAAGATGAGGTTTTGGTCTTTTGTTTCTTTTTTCAAGCAGGATTTTTATACATTCGGTTAAAATATTTTCTATTTCGTCATAGGTTTTATAGAATTCTCCGGCTGTATCGAAAACATCATTGGCAAGGTAAAGTACATTTTTAAGTTTGAAGACATTATGCGGGTCAGAGATAGTATTGCCTTCATGTTTAACACCGAAGGCATAGCAGAAAATATCGGATTTTTCCTTTCCCAGAATTTTATCAACCTGATCTTTCTCCCATAAATAATAAAAACCTTCTTCTTTATATTCAGGAGAGGATTCTTCAATTGCACTTTCGGCATCTTCTGCCGAATAAAATCCGCCGTTTTCATCTGTCAGGTTTTTCAATACATAATCAAGCACATCTTTTCCGTAATCAAGAAGGTACTGTTTTTTAGTAACTGCATATGCATCAAAAAGTGCAGAAGCAATTTGTGCCTGGTCATAAAGCATCTTTTCAAAATGTGGTACTCTCCAGTACAAATCTACGGAATACCTGTGAAAACCTCCTCCAAGCCGGTCATAAATTCCTCCGTCGCACATTTTTTTCAATGTAAAGACAGCCATATCCAGTGCTTCCTGATTACCTGTAAAATAATAATATGCAAGAAGAAAATTTATAACGACAGGTCTTGGAAACTTATTCCCGAGGCCGAATCCGCCGTTATTGAAGTCAAATATATTTTTAATTATTTCAAGCGACTTATCAAAAATACGGTCATCAATTTCCACAGATGATGTATCTTTTTTCTTTAATCCTGAATTCAATAAATCGAATATCTTGTTACTGCTGTTTATCAAATCCTGCTTTTTATTTTTCCAAAGGTCATTTATCTGTTCTATTACATCTTCAAATCCTGCTCGTCCGAATTTTTCTTTAGGTGGAATGTAAGTTGCACCATAAAACGGTTTTAAATCGGGTGTTAAAAACATATTCATCGGCCATCCTCCAGAGCCTGTCATTGACTGCAGAGCAGTCATATAAACCCTGTCTATATCGGGTCTTTCTTCCCTGTCAACTTTAATATTAACAAAGCAATCGTTAAGCATTTTTGCAATTTTTTCGTTTTCGAAACTTTCTCTTTCCATTACGTGACACCAGTAACACGTTGAATAACCAACAGAAAGAAATATGGGTTTATCTTCCGACTTTGCAAGATTTAGAGTTTCATCATTCCATGCGTTCCAGTCAACCGGATTTTCCGAATGCTGTAATAAATAGGGACTCTTCTCATATTTAAGTTTATTTTTACCCATCAAACAGTGTTTTTTTATATAATAACCAATATTTACAACAATTTAATCATATTTATAATTCTTAAAATTGGCAAAAAGTTTAACTTTTTTTTGTAAAAACGCTTTTTTATATTATGGATTAAATTAAATATAACTATATAATGCCAAAAATATTATTTGAAGTAAACTACAGTATTTATCCCGGGAAAAGAGAAGGTTACCTGCAGCTTATAAGTGAATTAAAAAGTTACATCAAGGAGATGACACAGAAAGATTATTTTGTTTACGAGGATTTGAAAAAAAAGAATAATTTTTCGGAAATTATATTTTTTGAGTCAAACGAAGAATTCGATAATTTTGAAGATATGCAGGACGATAAAATAAAAGAACTCATGAGCAAGGTAATCAATAATTATGTGATGGAAAAGAAAGTAAATTATATTACAAAAGAAGAGGTATAATTAAACCTTTAACCAATATGAGTGTATAAATATACACGTTTAATTTTAAAAGTAGCTTTTTAAGGCTACTTTTTTATTTATGAAAATATCTTTCAAAAATATCAAAAATAAAATCCGCGCAACCAATAAAGAGGCCAGCTTCAATGACAATTTACTTATAAAAATATTCATAGGACTTATTACACTTATTGTAATAAGCCTGTTCCTCCCAAATTACAAAAGTATTGATTCTGATATTGAAATCGGAACTGTATGGTCCAGCGAGGACCTGATTGCTCCGTTCTCTTTTCCCATTTACCGCGACGAGAATGAATATGAGAGTGAAAAAAAAGAAGTTGCGAAAAATGTTCCCCCTGTATTCGTCGAAGTTGAAAAAAATCTGCAGGAACTTAAGGACAGTCTTAATGCGTTTTTCATTTCCCTTGATAATTTATTTCACAAAGCCGGTAACGAAAGAACAGGACAAGATGGCATCAATTCCGATAAATTTCTGCAGGAAAAAACTAACACCGGTCTTGAACTAACACAGGATAACTGGTCGAAATTATTCAAGTATTATAAAAGCGAATATAAAAATTCCGGTAACGTTTCATATCCGAATTTTAAAAATATTATTAAACAAAATATACTAGATTTATCAAATGATAACATTATTAATATAAATAAGTCGAAGTTAAATGTAAAAGAAATAACAATTAAGTATAATAAAGAAAAATTACTTGGGGTTGAAAATCCTGATAAGGTTTCTGATAAATCCCATGTATTAACCGATATAAAGGAAAAATTCAGCCAGATTCTAAAAGACCCCGAATTAACGGAAATAGCATACCAGATAGCGAACAATTTCATAAAAGAGGATTTGATTTTCAGCAAAGAACTGACTGATTTGGAAATTCAAAACAGGGTTGAGCAGATTCCGAAGACAATAGGAATTGTCAGGGAAAATGAAAGAATCGTAAGCAAGCACGACCCGATTAATAATTTCACTAAACTGAAGCTTGACTCTTTTAAAAAAGTAAGGCTGGAGAACATAGGAGTGCAGGATTATTTCAAACAGATAGTCGGAAAAGTGATGACTATTTTCATTTTACTTTTGATACTGATTCTTTTCCTTTATTATACAAGACCTGACATTTTTAAGGATAATTTAAGACTCGCGCTGCTTTCATCGCTCATGATTCTCGTCAGTTTTGTTTCATTTCTCAGTTTAAAATTAACGATAAATGCGCCTGTGGAGTTACTTATATTTGTATCCGTAGCTTCAATATTACTTACAATAATTTTTGATTCAAGGCTTGCGTTTTTTGCTATCGTAATTATTTGCATGTTAATTGCCGCAATCAGGGGCGGGGATTTCACTGCGGTATTTGTTTCTTTCAGCGGTTCTGTGCTTGCAATTTTCAGTGTAAGAGATATCAAGAACCGTTCTCAGATATTCCGCTCTTTTTATTTTATACTTGCGGGTTACACATTAGCCATTCTTGCAATAGGGTTTGACAGGTTTGAAAGCATACAAAAAATATTTACTAATTTATTGTACGGCGGAATAAATGCAATAATGTCACCTATAATTGCATACGGTTTACTTATTTTCTATGAAAAAGTGTTCAGGATAACTACGGATTTAACTTTGCTCGAACTGGCGGATTTTAACCAGCCTTTATTAAAGGAACTATCGACAAAAGCACCCGGCACTTTTCATCACAGCATAGTTATGGGAAATCTTGCCGAAGAAGCCGCTACCGCCATCAAGGCAAACAGGATACTTGCAAGGGTCGGCTGTTATTATCACGATATAGGTAAAACCATACAGCCTTCGTTTTTTGTGGAGAACCAGATTGAGAAATACAACAGGCATGAAACTTTGAATCCGAATTTAAGCGCAAAAATTATTATATCCCACGTTAAAGAAGGAATGGAACTTGCAAGAAAATACAAGCTGCCTCAGGAAATAATAGACTTTATTCCCATGCACCACGGAACGACTCTAGTAAAATATTTTTACAGCAAGGCAAAGAATCAGATAAATGAAGATAAAGAGGACTTTTCGGAATATATATTCAGGTATCCCGGACCCAAACCACAGACAAAGGAAACCGGAATAGCGATGCTGGCGGATACGGTCGAGGCATCGACAAAAGCTATAGAAGACCCGTCACCGAAAAAACTTGAGGAAAAAATCGATGATGTTATAAAGAAAAGATTTATGGAAGGGGAGCTTGATGAGTGTGATCTGACATTGAAAGAGCTGACGCAGATTAAAAAAAGTTTTTTAAAAATCCTTATTGGAATTCATCATCAGCGCATCAAATATCCCGAAGAAACCAAAGTCCTGGATTAATGAGTGATTTAGAAAACAATATTAAATTATTCGTTAATTATTTAAAATTAGAAAAATCACTTTCCGATAATACAATTAATTCGTATGTATTCGATTTAAAACTCTTTTCATTATACCTGGACGAAAATTCCAAAATAAATTCATCGAAAGAAATATCCGAAAAAACATTAATTGATTTCATCTCTTATCTTGAAAACCATCTGAATAAAAGAGAAAAAAATTATTCGGAAAAATCGATTTACAGGATGATTTCCGTTTTGAAATCTTATTTCAAGTACCTGGTAATAGAGGATATAATTGCGGATAACCCGGCTGAAAACCTTGATACACCTAAGATTTCAAGACTATTGCCTTCCGTACTTACAATTGATGAGGTAAATAAAATGCTGGATGCGGTAGACATTAATAAAAAGCCGGGATTAAGGGACAGGGCAATACTTGAGACTATGTATGCATCAGGGTTGAGGGTGAGTGAAGTTATCAGTCTGGAAATTAATAATATATTTTTTGATGACGGTTTCCTGAGAATTTTCGGAAAAGGTTCAAAAGAAAGGATAGTTCCGATAGGGAAGTCTGCACTTAATTTTATCGAAAAATATTACAACTCTGAAAGACTATTGACAAAAAATAAATATTCCCTGAATTTTATTTTTTTGAATTTCAGAGGCAGGAAAATGACAAGGATGTCTGTATGGAACATCGTAAAAAAATACAGTTCATTAGCAGGAATAAAAAAAGAAATTCACCCGCATACTTTAAGACACACATTTGCAACTCATCTTTTAGAGGGGGGAGCCGACATAAGAATAATTCAGGAGATGCTGGGGCATTCGGATATATCGACCACTCAAATTTATACTCATATTGACAAGGAATATCTTATTGAAGTGCATAAATCTTTTCACCCGAGAGCATAATATTACTTTGATTTTTACATAGATTCAGTATATTTTGTAAAATGTAAATGCAGGATTTTTTTATTACCTGAAGTCAGTTTTACATTTTTAAAAGTATAATGAAATTATTAATATATTGTTTTGACTTAATCATAAATTTACGTATGCATGTTATTTAATTCCATTAATTATTTTATATTTCTTTTTATAGTATTTATACTTTATTATCTGACACCGGACAGGTTTCGCATGGTGATATTATTATTATCAGGTATATTCTTTTACATGTTTGCAGGTGCCGTGACATTTATTGTCCCTGCTGTAATAATACTTAGTACGTTTTTTTGCGGTATAATGATATCAGGAACTGTTAATCAGGGTAAAAAGAAAGTATTATTTCTGTCAGGACTTGTTATCAACCTGGGTTTACTTGTATTTTTTAAATACATCAATTTTATTATTACTTCGACTTTTGAGGGTATTAATTTTATAAGCAAGATAATCTGGTCAGAGCATGTTTTAAAGGGTTCATCTGTTTTTTTAAAACTAATTATTCCACTTGGAATATCATTTATAACTTTTCAGGCTGTTGGTTACCTGATTGAAATATACAGAGGCAGTCATATTCCTGAAAAAAACCTCGGAGTATTTGCAACCTATTTATTATTTTTCCCGAAATTATTATCCGGTCCAATTGAACGGGCGCATAATTTTATCCCGCAGCTGCGCTTAAAACACGAATTAAATTATGAACAGATAGTAGAAGGTTTAAAACGGATATTATGGGGGCTTTTTTTAAAAATAGTTGTTGCCGACAGGCTGGCACTTTATACCGATGCAGTATTCAACAATTGCAGACAGCATTCAGGAATTACTTTGCTTGTTGCTTCAGTATTCTTTACTGTACAGCTGTTTTCTGATTTTGCAGGTTATACAAGTATAGCAATTGGTTCTGCACGGATACTGGGATATCGGTTAATGGAAAACTTTAATNNGCACAGATTTTGGGATTTCGGTTAATGGAAAACTTTAATAGTCCGTTTATGGCAAAATCAATTGCCGAATTCTGGGGACGCTGGCATATTTCTCTTTCAAACTGGCTCAGGGATTATTTATTTTTGCCATTGAGCTACTCTGTTGCCCGCAGGGCAATGAAAAAATCTTATAAAGTTTTTAAAGTAGAATATATTTCATACATAACAGGAATACTCATTACAATGACTATATGCGGAATATGGCATGGTGCAAGCTGGAATTTTGTCATATTTGGATTTTTGCAGGGGTTTATAATGACTGTTGAACTGCTAACCCGGAAGGTACGTAAAAAAGTTAAAAAAATTATTCCATCCTGGCTCGATACTCTCGGAGGCATGGGTTTTACGTTCGCGGTTTTTAGTTTTACCACAATATTTTTCAAAGCCAACACTGTAACAGATGCATTTTTTATTGTAGGAAAAATATTTACGGCGTCAGGCCCGTTTTATATTGGAGAGTGGCAGCAGATAATATATTGTTTCCTTGCAGTGTTTTTACTTTTAATTGTGTCTTTGAGTCAGGAGTATTCAGTAAAAAAATCCCTGCAGTTAAAACCAAAATACTGGTTTATTTCCCAGATAGGATATGTATTTTTAATCATATTAATTTTATTAATCGGAGTATTTGATGGCGGACAATTTATTTATTTTCAATTTTAGAGTTTATGAATAAATATATTTCGAGAATACTGAAAATATTTGTTTTTTTGTTGCTCATCGCAATCATTGATCAGGTTGCCGGTATTATTTTACGCAAACTTTATTTTACTCAAAAGGCAGGTCAAAATAACGCTTTAACATATGCTTTTCGAGATTGTAAAGCCGATATTTTAATTTTTGGTAATTCGCGTGCTCAGCATCATTACGATTCAAGGTTGATAAGCGATTCCCTGAAAATGAGCTGCTATAATGCAGGGCAAGACGGCGGACACAGTGTATTAATGCAATATGCTCAAATTAAGGTACTGACAAACCGCTATTCTCCTGAAATAATAATTCTTGAATTTGATCCGGTCAACATTGTGAATACAGCCGGCTCATATGACAGGTTATCAGTTCTGTTACCTTATTACTCTGAATATTCCGAGTTACGTACTATTATACTGTTACGCGGACCTTATGAGAGAGTGAAATTGTTGTCCGCTATTTATCCGTTCAATTCTAATGTGATAAACATTATCAGATTTAATACAAATACACATGTAGCACGAAAACAAGATATTGACGGATATGTCCCGATAAAAGACAAAATAATGAATATAGGAATGTTGGAAAGGAAACCTGAAACAGATAGAGAAGATGAAATTTTATCACAATCGGTTGCTGATACAAACATGGTAGAAGCATTAAAAAATATTATTGTTTTGTGCAAAGAAAAAAACGTGTCTCTTTTTATTGTCAGCTCACCAATATTTCATATACCTAATGAGAAACCGGGTTCTCCTTCACCGGCTGCCAAAACGGCACTTGAAATCTTCCGTCAAAACAATGTAAATTTTCTTGATTTTTCATCGGATTCCACTTTTACCGGACATTTGGAATGGTTTTCTGATAGAGGGCATTTAAATGATGAAGGAGCGAAGATTTTTACTGACAGACTAATTGAAAAGTTAAAAAATTACAAATAAAAAACCAATACCGAGTAATAAATGTATAAATTTAATGTTTTGTTTTAAAGCAAAAAATTATTTATTTGTAAATTTAATTAAATAAATATTACCATAAATATTACTATTTTTTGAAAGCAATGTATCCGCATTATAACTTGAGTTGATTAAATTAAACTGTGCAATCGAATTTTTATCGCTTAAATTGTCATTACTAAATTTGTCACAATTAATTATATAAAAATTTTTGTTCTTTTTTAATTCGTCTATGTCCTTAAAATATTCCCAGGCTTTAATATCTTTTGCAGGGGAAATAAACCAGAACGCAGGTCCTGAAATTATTGTTGAATTTTGAGGGAGTAAAGAATTAATTTCTTTCTTTTTTTTATTTATTTCAGGGTCATAAGTTTTTTTAGTCAAAGTAATATATGCGATAATATTTAAAGAAATAACGGATATAACAAAAACCAGTATTATTTTCTTAATAAGCTTTCTTTCTTCCACTGCTCCCAGCAGTAATGATAATACGAAAACTGAAAATACAAATACATATGGATAAATATAAATAAATGCAATAGATGATATAAATATAAAAGCTATGCTAAGACTAACAATTCCGCATAATGAAAAACCAAAAAGGAATTTATAATTTTTAAAGTAAAAAAGTCCTGCTGCCATTAAAAGTATCTGTGGTAGAAATGTAATAATACGTGTTGATAATATAAAGTAATCAAAGGTAACGTTAATCTTTGAGATTAGATTTTCCAAAAATGATGAAGTTGCAGAACTCCTTTGCATTACAGTTAATAAAGAATCATTCAGGCTTACATTGTTATTTAAAGATATAATAAATATTAAAAAAAATGAAGAAAATGCCACTCCGGTAGTTAATAATACAAGGTGATAAATTTTTTTATATTCTGAATTCTTAATAATAAAATAAAGAATTATGATAAAAGTTAATAATATAATAATTGCGCTGTTGGGGTGAGAATTAAGCGCTAAAAATGAAATAAATATTAATAATAATAAAAATTTAGTGCTGTAATTTCTCTTCAGGTAATAATATAGTGATAATAGCAGACATAACGATAAAGTAAAGGCTAAAGCTTCCGGCCTTGCAATTTTAAATATCGACAGATACAAATTGGCAAAAATAAAAAAAGATAACGATAAAAAAATATTAAATTCACTTGCATTAAAAATTTTAAGTAATTTTCTGACTATTAGTATTGAAATTAATCCCAAAAAAAACGAAGATAACCTTGCTGTAAATAAACTGGCTCCAAATATATAAAAATAAGTTGATAAATATATTGAAAATACAATTAAGCCATTGCCTCCGAATCCTACATTGGTATTATTAAATGAATGTGAAATGACGAAATTGTAAGACGGATTTGCATACCAGGCTTCATCTACTAGAATAGGTCTTGAATTATCTAAAAAAGGTAACTCAAGAATTATAAATAGCGAAAATGCAATTATTAAAGAATAGTTTACTTTAAAATACCTGATTAAATAATTATATATATTCATTTATTCTCTGGTTATTTTATTTGATATCAGAATTATTCGTAAATATTAAAAAAAACATTTTGAAAGTCACGAAAATAATTACAGGATTATTGTGAATTATAAAACATATTTATATGCCTGCATATAAAATCTATCTCTTTCATTTTAAGTTCAAAATAGAACGGCAGTCTCAATAAGCATTCGGAATATTTTATGCTCCAGGACAAATCCTTACCTTTATACTTATTTATATAAAAAGGTGATGTATGAAGTGATTGATAATGGAATACAGCATTAATTCCCGTTTCTTTTAAATACATAATCAGTTC
>PMIW01000039.1:0-684 GCA_003158365.1 Ignavibacteriota bacterium
TGGAAGAATACTATTACGTAAAATGCCCCACAAGAATCTGGAATGCGCCCTGGATTAGTATGAGGGTTGCGATTACGCCGCCGATGGCGCCGCCGAGATGCGCCTCGTGTCCGATGTTTCCAAGCCGGGTTTTCATTCCGTAAATTGATGCTGCCATATAAATCAGCGCGAATATATACGCAGGCATCGGCATAAAGAAAAATCCGATTGTGCTTGTGGGGAAAAATATTATGTACGAAAATACGATTCCCGATACCGCTCCAGAAGCTCCCACGGCAACATAAGACGGGTTTTTGTAATGGAACAGTACAGTAAATAAAGAGCCCGACAATAAGCTGATAAAATAAATCAGTATGAAATAGATACTGCCGCTTGTGAATCCGAAGCTCTTTACGAAAAGTGATTCGAGCACCTGCCCGAATGAAAAAAGCGCAAAGCAATTAAAAAACAAATGCATTATATCTACGTGAAGAAATGCCGATGTTATTATCTGGTAATATCTTTGTTTATGAATAATCTGGTAAGGCCACTCCGCAAATCTTTCGAAATAAACGGGGTTGGAATATTTTATCCAGAGATAAATTGCTGCATTTGCAAATAAAAGTGTTATGGTTACGGGAGTTTCAAGCAATTCTTTCATTTCAGAATTTTTTTAATTATACCGTTGCCCTCATAAATATATCC
>PMIW01000039.1:699-36307 GCA_003158365.1 Ignavibacteriota bacterium
GTGATTGTTGTATTCGTGGCTGCCAGTCCTGTCAGTTCGTGTTTGGCTGCCAGGAAATAAATCTGTTCGATTTCCTCTTCGGAGAGATCGGGAGCAATTTTCAGGAATATATTTTTAAGCGGGATATTTTTTAATTTAGAAAGATATTTATTTTTATCTGATATTTTTTGAAGAAGTTCATCGAGATATTTTTCGGATTGAAGAGTACGCAGACCTTCCGTATTGGGTGAAGATATATTCACGGTGAAGTAATCTGCAACAGTATAAAATATTTCGAGACATTTTTCATAATCGGAGTAGGCGGTTTCGAGCGGGGTGATTTTATTTTTTCCTATATTCACGCCGACTGCAAAATCTTTGCTTAAATATTTTCTTGCTTTGAGAATATTTTCTTTGATTTTTTCCGCTCCGATATTATTAAATCCCATCCTGTTAATAAGTGCTTTATCTTTTTTCAGGCGGAAGAGACGGGGTTTATCGTTTCCGGGCTGGGGGAGGGGAGTTACGGTTCCCACTTCGATATGCGAGAATCCCAGAGCATCGAAAAACCTTATTGCGACACCGTCTTTATCGAGACCTGCGGCGATGCCGAGCCTGTTGCGGAATTTCAGTCCGTTAATTTCTATTTCTTCCCAGATTTCTTTCGGTGAATAAATAAGTTTAAAAACGGGATAAAGAAATGTGAATCCGGAAATTACGAAGAAAATAATTTTGTGAATAAATTCGGGATTGAACAGAAAGAGTACGGGTCGTATTAAGAGTTTATATATCATCGTTTTAAAATAAGAATTTTATATTTATTGATAAACGTAAAAAGCGTAGCACACAGAAAGAGCGGATAGTGACAGGATAAGAGCTGATTTTTTTAAGGATAAGATCAAGAGCGAAGAAATTAGAATAAAAGCCGGTTAAATTTTAGCTAAAACGAGAAGTCTCAATTTAAAACTGATAACTTAATGAATAAACAGCGGTTATTTTCTCACTTTTGAAAAAATGTCTCAATTTGAATAATTTTCGTTAAAAATGCTTTAAAATTCACTAAAAATGGGCATAATTATTTGGAACGGTCTTTGCATTATAGAACATTGAAGAGAAGAGTTCTTTCATAAAAGTAAGAAACCCTTTAGTAATAATTGCTGCCGGATTTCTGAAACAATGTTAGCATCAAAAAGTGTTAATTTGTTTCCGTAAATACTGAGGCAGCATTTACTAAAGAGGGTAATTAAAAAGTTTTAAAGGTGGACAGGAAATAACCAATTTACCTGAGGAAGAAATTATTAAAATAGATTTGGTAAAACAATAGAAATAGCAACAAGACAGTAATTGATTTATTGAACTAAATTCAGTAAAAAAAGAAACAGCGGGTCTTACGTTTTCCCCCAATGTAAGCAATCCGCTGTTTTGATTTTATATATTATTTTTATAAATCCTGAAGTTCTTTTTCATCACCCATAGCAGATTTCCTGTGGAATTTTTGTTCGAACACTGTATAAAGAGTCGGAACAAAAATTAAAGTCAGGAAAGTGGAAGCAGTAAGTCCTCCTATAACTGCGATTGCAAGAGGAGCCTGAGATGATTCACCGCCGATGCCTACAGCCATCGGAATCAAACCGAGCACAGTTGCTGCAGTTGTCATTATAATCGGTCTCAGACGTGTCTTTCCTCCTCTGACGACTGCTTCAATCAGTTCTACTCCTTTTTTTCTAAGCCGGTTTGTATAATCAACCAATAATATGCCGTTTGAAACAACTATTCCGACCATAACAATAACACCTTCGAATGATGTAACTGAAAGAGTTGTACCGGTAAGAAAGAGCATCCAAACTACACCGACCATTCCAAGAGGTACTGAGAACATAATTATAAACGGGTCGATGAAAGACTGGAACTGCGAAGCCATAACCATATATACCAAAACAATTGCAAGTCCGAATGCGAGGAAGAGCGAACTAAAAGTTTTCTGTTGCTGTTCGACATTTCCGCTTATTTGTATATCGAAGCCCTGAGGTTTTTCCACATCAGCTAATTTTTGTTTGATTTCATCTGCAACGCTACCGAGGTCTCTTCCGTAAACGTTTGCAGTAACATCGACAAGTCTTTGCTGATATTTCCTATCGATTTGCACGGGAGATTTTGACATTTTAACATCCATAATATTTCCAAGCGGTACAACCTGTCCTGATGCTGTCATCACAGTAAGTCTTTTTATGTCTTCAATATTTTTCCTGTAATCTTCCGACATTCTAATTAGGATGTTATACTGGTTTCCTGTTTTCGGGTCACTGAACAGGGAGGCAACATTTCCGCTCATGCTTGTTGCAACGGTATTGGCAATTTGTGAAACGGAAATTCCCAGTGCGCCTGCTTTCACCCTGTCAGAAACAATTCTCACTTCAGGGAGGTTTGAGTCGCGGCTGATTCTGACATCGGTTGCACCATTTACTGATTTTACGACATCGTATATTTTTTTTGCGATTCTATCTGAAGTTTCAAAATCATATCCCAGAATCATAATATCGATAGGTGCAGATGAACCGAAGTTCATCAGGAATTTTAAAAATCCTCCCGAGCTGATGTAAAGTTCGGCACCTGAGAGGTTATTAAGTTTTGGTCTGATGTCATTAATAATATCAAATACACTTCTTTTTCTTTCGGAACCTGGTATGAGAGAAACCTGAACATTTGCCGCATGGCTGCCCGAATTAGCACCGAACAAGCTTCCGCTCTTTGCACTTGGAACACCCAGATCCGAAATAATAGTATTTGCTTCGGGAATATTATCTTTGATTACCTTTTCCATCCGTTCAATATATTTTTCGGTCTCTTCAATTCTTGTTCCAACAGGAAGTTTTACTGATACGGTAAACTGGCTCTCATCCGAATCGGGGAAGAATTCCGTACCTATAAATTTAAATAATATAAAAGAAAGAATGGAAAAAAGTAAAATACCGGATAATACTTTTTTTCTATTTCTTAAACACATTTTTAAACTATCAACATAAAAATTATCGAGACCATCAAGAACATTTTTTGTTTTCGTCTGCAGTCTATCGAGGAACTTTTTGGAATCGGGGTCAACTTCTCTTTCTCCCGAAAGTACTTTGTAACAAAGCAGGGGGGTAACGGTTCTTGACACAAAAAATGATGCAAAGAGTGCAACCGAAATTGTAATGACAAGGGGAATGAATAAAAGTTTTGCAATACCCGTTAAGAAAATCACAGGTAAAAATACAATCACCGTTGTCAGGGTTGAAACGAATATCGGGGAAGCTACTTCCAGCGCGGCATCCAGAGTTGCCTGAATTTTGCTTACGTTATCCCGCTTCATAAGTGTATAGTGTCTTGTAATATTTTCAAGTTCCACTATCGAGTCATCTACAAGCCTTCCCACGCCGAGTGCAAGTCCTCCAAGCGTCATAATATTTAATGATGTGTCCGAAAATCTGAAAAATATAAACGTAGCCAATATAGACAGCGGAATAGCAATAAAAATAATTAAAGTACTTCTGGAGTTTCTTAAAAATATAATAATAACAACCACGGCAAGTAATGCTCCGAGTGCGCCTTCACGAAGAAGACCGCTGATTGACTGCCTGATATAATCGCTCTGGTCGAATGCTGTTGATGTTTTAACTGATTGCGGAACATCTTTCAGATTTTTTAATGCTTCCGTGATTGTATTTACAACATCGACAGTATTTGCACCGGGAGTTTTCTGGCATCTTAAAATAACACCGTGATTTCCGTTTGTCCTGATAATTTCGGTTTGCTCCTGGAATGAGTCTTCTATTCTTGCCACATCTCTTACTTTTACCGGAATGCCATTAATAGTTTTTATAGTAATATCACCCATTGGTTCTACGAGATTGAACAGAGTTTCCGTTTTCAGAGAGTAATCAAATACACCGGTTCTCAATTCACCCGATGGCAGAATTAAATTTGATGCAGAAACTGCGGAGATAACCTGGTCAACCGATAAATCCGATGCTTCCAGCCTGTTCCTGTCAACTGTTACGTGTATTTCCCTTATTTTTCCTCCTACAACCTGCGCAAAAGCTACGCCGGGTAAATGTTCAAGTTGGGGTTCGATTGTATTGTACGCGAGGTCATATAAATCCCTTTCATCCATATCGCTGCTCAGAGCGACTGTGATAACAGGGATATTTGTTATATCGAATTTCAGTACAAGGGGCTGCGATACTCCTGATGGTAGATTATTCATCACCCTGTTTATTTTTTGAATAACATCTATTAATCCCACATTTGTATTTGCATCCCAGTTAAAGTAAATCCTTACCTGGGCAAGACCCTCACGTGTTGAAGATTGAATATAGCTTACGTCATTAGTCGAACTTACAGCGCGTTCGATTGGTACTGTTACGCTCTGCTCCATATCCATAGGACCTGCACCTGTGTAATATGTAATTGCAGATACACTCGGAATCTGAATATTCGGAAGCATATCAATAGGCAACTGGAAAAATGAAACAATCCCGAGTACTAATATGGCAACTGATGCCATAAATGTACTAATAGGATATTTTAATGCAAGGCGAGTTAGCCACATACGTCACTTTGAAATTTTTATTTTTGAATTGTCTTTAATTAAATCCTGACCAACCGATACTACTTTGTCATTTTCCTTTAAACCGGATACTATTTCGACTTTATTATCAGCCTGCAAACCGATTTCTATGTATTTTTTAACTGCAGTATTATCTTCTGTGACCGTGAAAATATAGCGTCCGCTGTCATCAGTCTTAATGCACTGGAGAGGAATTTTTAAAATATTGTAATGCTTGTCAAGCAAAAGCTCGACTCGTGCAAACATTCCGGGCTTAAGCATATTATCGGTATTATCTATATCCACTTCAACGGGCATTGTTCTTGTATTCAAATCTATTGACTGCGACATTTTTCTGAATTTTGCATTAAATACATCTGGATAAGCATCGGTCGTTAATGTTACGTCTTTAACCTCATCGAGTTTGGAAATATCCTTTTCGAGGACACTTACCATTATTTTCAGCTTGCTTATATTCGATAAAATAAAAATCGAATTGGAAGTCCCGGAAGAAACCAAAGCTCCCTGGTCGAGAAATCTTTTTGTAATGTATCCGCTGAAAGGCGCAGTGATATTGCAATAGCTTAACTGAAGCCTTGCATTACTGTAATTTGCTTCAGCTGTCTGAACCTGGGCTTCGGATACCTTTACAAGTGTTGCCGCATTATCCATGTCGCCCTGCGGAGCAAGGCCTTTATCAAATAAAATCTGTGTCCTCGCAAGATTTACCTTATTGTTCTCAAGATTTGCTTTCGCCTGGTTTACCAGGCCTTCGTTTTGCTTGACAGATTGAATGAAAATACTCTGGTCAATCTGCGCGAGGAGCTTTCCGGAATTCACATAGTCACCGATTTCCGCATAAATTTTCAGGATATTTCCGGTAACTTTTGAATAAATATTAGTTTGCTGAACGGCAAGTATATCACCGGAAAAGGAAAGTACGCTTGAGATATCACCGCGTTCAGGAAGAATAGTTTCAACCGATATAAGGGGTTTGCTTTGTTTCTGGGCTGCTTTGAGGTTTTCGTTTATCCTGTAATAAATAAAAGATGCAAAAACTAAAACAAATACCAAAGAAATTATTATTACCCACTTTTTCTTTTTACTCATTTTTGACATATATTTAATAATAACATATTTTATTTTAATTTAATTTTATAAAAATTATAAGTCAAAAGAAAAGTAGAGAGTCAAAAAATTGTAACAAATTGTAACGGAATTTCTGTTCCTTAAAGGCCTATTCATTTCAAAATTCAGCAATTGCTGACTATCGGGGAAAAACAAATTTTCTCTGTCAGTTCTTTATGTATTTTTATGTAACAACTTTTTTATTAATCTTGAAAATTATGCATCAATATATTATGTTATTTCCAAATGAATTCTGACATCAACTACAATATCACCCGCAGGAAAGTAAAGCATATAAGAATATCGGTAAATAGAGATAAAGAGGTAAATGTTATTATTCCAATGAGATATCCCGTGTCCGAGCTTAGCAAGATTCTGGAAAAAAGACTCGGCTGGATAAAAAAGAAGCTCGAACATTTCGAACATCTTAAAAACAGTTTTTTCAGGCTTGAGGAAAACGAAATACTTTACTTAAACGAAAAATATGTGTTTGAGTTAAAACCGGAATTAAAAAATTCAGTTAAAATAATAAGCGGGGAAAAGAAAATCTTTTCGGGAGTAAATTTACTGGATAAAAAAATCCAGACTTCCTGGCTGAAGCTCGAAGCAAGAAGAATAATAGAAGAGAGAATTAAACTTATTAACAGCGACGGATTATATAAATACAGGAAAATATTTATCCGGGATCAGAAGACAAAATGGGGGAATTGCTCGGGCAGTAAAAATATTTCTTTCAACTGGAGATTGATCAAGGCGCCGCTGGAGGTTATTGATTATCTGATAGCGCACGAGTTCACACACCTGATGGAAATGAATCACTCTAAAATGTTTTGGTACAAACTTTCTCTTATTTGTCCTGATTACTACCGGCCAAACAGGTGGTTGAAGAAGAACGGAATAGGTCTTTTCTATTAGCAGGATGTATTATCTTTTACCTATCTTCCTGTTTTTGATTACCTTTATATAATTAATTGTTAATAGCAACAGAATTTAGTTTGACATTTTAACATTATTTTATCTATTTTTGTATAAGTGAAAAAGTTTAAATTTAAATATCGCACGATTTCAAAAGCATTTGCAATGCTGATGCTGTTTGTATTCTGTACAACAACTCTTGCATCCGACTGCCTTGATTGTGTGTGTGCTGCCGGTAAAGGCGCATCGAAAGATATGAAGTGCCGTTCTGTGAAAAAAGAAATGAAATGCGGCAGCGGCGATGAAAAACAATGCGGAAAGACGGAAAATAAATCCGGTAAAGACTGCGGAAATTGCACCATGAAAAAAAGCGGTATACAAAATCCTTTATCTACAAACGAAAATAATACGGTAAAAACAAAAATTATAAAAGTAATAAGTGAAAATCATTCCTTAAATTCAGGTGACCTGTTAATTCAGTCTTTTAATAAATGGCGGCCGCCGGATAAGCACCCTAAAATTTTTATTACGCTATCCAATTTTAGAATTTAAACGAATATATAACTATGCCCTGAAATGACCTTTCAAAAGGAAGGTTAGTATTTATATTTCTAAAAGCAGAAATAATTAATCAGTTAAAAATTTTAATAATAAAAATATTAAACAAAGGAAAAAATGAAAACCAGAAAAATGTTATTTTTAGCAATATTAACTGCAATGTTCTTCACGGCAAGTTTATCATTTGCACAGGTCAATCAAAAAGAAAGTGACTGTACAAAAAAAAGCGATTGCAAGACCGAGTGCACTAGCAAGACAGGCGACTCGCAGGGTGTTGTATCCGACACGGCGAAAGTTTGCATAGTAACAGGCGAAAAACTAGACGGAGCCGAAGGCGACCCCGTAAAATATACATATCTCGGAAAAGAATATTCATTCTGCTGTAACGGATGCGTGAAGAAATTCAAAGCCGAACCGATGAATTACATAAAAGAAGAAATAAAATGTCCTGTGATGGGCAATCCCGCATCACAAAAAGTCTTTACAGTGGTTGACGGAGTGAAATATTATTTCTGCTGCTCAGGCTGTATTAAGAAATTCGAAGACGACCCGAAGAAATATTTGGACAAACAATAGAATATAATGTGATTTTATAAATAAAAGCCCTCTCTTTTGAATAAAAGAGAGGGCTTATTTTCTTGTCGGAACGGTCCCGATTTTACCGGGACGACCTTTATTAATTTTAGTCGGAACGGCTGGATTCGAACCAGCGACCTCCAGTTCCCAAAACTGGCGCGATAACCAGACTACGCTACGCTCCGAGNNAATAAAATACACATTTTAGGAATTACATTAAATACCCATTTTGTGCACCTCTCTCACAAATTTTTATTAAATGTATTAATAAATTTTAATATATTAAAAAAGTGCAGGCAGAAAAATGGAAAAGCACAATTCTCGATTTGAGACAAATTTTCACCTTCCTTTTCGTGTTCGAAAAACACAAAAAATAATTTGTCTCACAATGATACGGTATCTCAATTTTTTGATTCCATTTCTTACAAATAAAAAATCTTAATATCAAAAAGCTGAAATATTGATATAAATTGAAATAATTATTGATATTTACTTTGGCATGTTAATTGAAGTTTATAATGTATACGGCCATCCTGACAATAAGACAAAAACTCATTTTATAATTTTAAACAACAACAAAAAAATGAAAAATTTTAACAAACAATTTGTAATGGTTGCATTTGCAATCATTTTCATGCTTGGTTCGGCATTTACATATGCAAAGCCATTTACAGAAACACCTCCGGAAGAACAACCGCAAATTTTATTACCTGAAAATGGTCAATTAGTCAGTTCATTAACCCCTATATTAAGCTGGGGAGAAGTTTCCGGTGCAGAATTTTATAATATTATGTTATCACATTATGAGGGAGAAAATATAGTTATAAATGTTTTAACAACTCAAAATAAATTTTGGACAAACCCGGAATTGACAGTTATGGTAGCTGAGGGAATACTTGATTACAGAACACCGTATTTTTGGAAAGTTCAAGCTTGCAACAGCGTAGGAAATGGACCCTGGTCAGATATTTCTAACTTTGTAACATACGATCCGACACTTGGAACTGATAATCTTTTCAATAAAAATAAAGCAAGTGAAAATTTATCTGTCAAGGAATTTAAACTTAATAAAAATTATCCGAATCCGTTTAATCCGACAACAAAAATCAGTTATGAAATTCCGATAAGTTCTTTTGTGAAAATTACCGTTTATAATATACTCGGAAAAGAAGTAAAAACACTTGTAGACAGCTACCAAAATGCCGGAGTGCATACAATAGAGTTTAATGCGAGTTCACTTTCAAGTGGAATTTATATTTGCAGAATGCAATCCAACGGATTTGTTTCAACCAGTAAAATGAATTTAATTAAATAATATATCATAACTTCTCTTAATTCGAAGCCGTTCCGTTGGAACGGCTTTTTTTTTATGCGAAGTAAGAAGAAAAAAAAGAGATAATTTTATTGTGAATTCAGAATGTCAAAATATTCTTTTTGAATTTTTTCTGTAACAGGTCCTGCTTTTTTCCTTTTGATATTCAGACTGTTAATTCTGATTACCGGTGTTACATCCAGAGTTGTGCTCGTCAGAAAAAATTCATCAAAATGTTTCAGTTCGCTTTCCCTTATATATTTTTCTTTAACAGGTATGTCGTAATTTTTACAGATTTCAATAACTGCTCTTCGTGTGATTCCCGGTAAAATGTAATTTGTAAGAGGTGCTGTATAAACAATCCCTCTTTTTATTCCGAAGAAATTCGTATGTGTCCCTTCTTCAATCAATCCGTTCCGCACCCATATTGCTTCTGATATATTTTGTCCGAATGCCTTCTGGCGGGCCAGCACTGCAGGAAGCAATGAAATTGTTTTAATGTTACATCTTGACCAGCGGAAGTCTTTTTCAAGAATTACGCTCATTCCTTTTTGCGGTTCTACGTCGTTAGGGGACAATGGGACTGCGTTTGCATAAATCGTCGGGGAAATATTATTTTTATAAAAATGCGTACGGGGATTTGCAGTTCCCCTTGTAATCTGAATATAAATTACTGATTGTTTGCCTGATAGATTATTTGACTTTAAAAGTTTTGTACAAATATCACGAAAAGAATTAATCAATTCCGGATTTATTCCTAAAAAATTTAATCCGGTTTTTAATCTCTGCATATGCTCGTCGAAACAAATAAGTTTTTTGCCCGTGTATTTTATTACTTCATATACACCGTCTGAAAACAAAAAACCTCTGTCAAAAGGAGAAATTCTGCAGTCTTTTTCATTAAGATATTTGCCGTTAAAATATACAATCATATTTTAATTCTGAAATTCTACATACATATGTTTATAATTCAGTATGAGCGTATTAAATTGTTTTATATACGACTGTCCCAGATTACCGTGAAAAAATTTCTGGTTTTCCGAAAGCGATTTGGCAATTATAAAAATATTTTTAAGTTCGGCACTTGAATTCCCGGTACTAAAAGTAATCTTATCAATTTCATATCCTTCAGTTTCGACTATTCCGCCTGCGCCTCCCATCGAAAGTTTTTTCAGGGTATATTTTTCAGTTATTTCTTTTTCATATTTAGATAAGAACGGGCGGAAAAGTGTAAATCCTTCATTTCCTGAATCGAATACAAAGTTAAGCGAATCTTTTAAATATATGACCTGGATAATGGGTGTGTACTGGTCATAGGCAATATTTCTGATATCATCATTACCCGGAGTGACAGGGACAATCAGTTCATTATCTTTTGTAAACCTTACTTCTTCAAATGCCCTGATAATCGGTGCACCGATTATTCCGAGAATTTTATACGGACCAAAAGTAAAATCTTCATCTTTCATAATATAAAAAACCACGTTTTCCAGTGTTATGTTTCCAATCTTAAGCGAATTGACTACTGCAACTTTGGATTTTACTTTCTTGTCTGTTACCGTTCCGACATTAAACTCCTCATCGGAAATATTAAGCCCGAGTTTTTTTGCTACAGACTCTACCATCACGGGAAAATCTGCTCCCGTATCGAATACGAATTCGAAATCGGTATCGTTGACTTTTACAGGCACATTCCACAGCCCGGCCAAATCTTTTTTAATCTTTAATTTTAAATCAACGTCTCCTTTTGTTATTTTTTGCGGAGGTGCATCTTTTAACGATTTAAACATTATAATATCTTCAGAAACATTTTCCTTCTCATCAATTGTGAGATAATTAACGAATTTTGAGTTTAATATATCTGCTGTTTCATAAGCTTTTTTATACTCACACAGGAATGCATTATCGTAATACTTTTTCTGGTATAAATCCTTCAGAAGTGAATCCGGGATTTGTGATGAAAAGTTTTCGAGAATATAATCTATATTCATTTCCGATTTTGCGAATTCGCCGAAAATGCAATCCGACAGGGATTCAAGGAAAGGCTTTTGCCATTTTTCTTCTGCGGGATTAAATTCTTTTATACCGTCCCTGAAATGAAAAAAATCTTTAATTTGATACTTTCCGTAAAGCGAGCTAAAATCCTGTGAGTATGAAGATTGTAAAAGTAAAACAAGAATAAAAAATATGCTGAAAAAATATTTTTTAAGCTTCATCGTTATTAATTTAAGTTATCGGATAATTTTTATTTTTATATACGAATAGAACTTAATAAAGATACGGAAATCCTTTTAACTTTTAAATATAGTAAAAATACGGCTGTGGAAGAATTAATTTCCGCTTGTAATTACTTCAAACTGCGGGGGAGTATGAATATGTCTTTTAACTGTGCACAGGTTGGCTGCATTTATAACTGCATTCTTATACTTTTCCGGAAAATCTGGCGGGAGCTGGATGTCTATTTTTATTTTACCGACCATGTGAGTGGCTTCGTCATATTCCATCGTCTGGATAAGCTTTATATTATCCGCCGGTATATCGCGTTTTTTACAGAATGTTTTGACATAAAATCCTGCGCAAGTGCCGATTGAAGCAAGGAATAAATCGAACGGGGCGGGCGCGGAATTCTCTCCTCCGAATTCAGCAGGCTGATCCGTTTTTATAATGTTACCGTTAAAATTTGCATTTACTTTTTTTCCGTCTCCTAAAATAATTTCCATTTGCATAGTATTGGGATTTTGTTCCTTAAAAATACCAATATTAGTTGTTAATGGCAAGTAATAAAAAAAGGAGTATTTTTTCCGTTTAACCCATTTGCATTTTATTTAAAAAACCGGGATAGTATTTTTAAACGAACAATAACGCACAATATATTTTAAAAATGTATCATAAAAACATACTTGGTTTAATAGGAAACACACCGCTCGTAAAAATCAATAACCTTGCAAAAAACACAAAAGCTACGGTTCTTGCAAAAATAGAATTTTTGAATCCGGGCGGAAGTGTAAAAGACAGAGTCGGGTTATCAATGATTGAGGAAGCAGAGAAAAAAGGAATCATCAAACCCGGTTATACAATAGTAGAAGCGACAAGCGGAAATACGGGAATCGGTCTGGCACTTGCGGGTAGAGTAAAAGGATACAGAGTAATACTTGTAATGACTGATAAAATTGGTCAGGAAAAGAGAAATTATTTAAAAGCTCTCGGAGCAGAAATTGTTATTGTACCAAAAGAAGCTGCTCCTGATTCCCCGGATTATTACAGAAATAAAGCCAAGTCACTTGCAAAAGAAATACCAGATGCCGTTAATCTGAATCAGTATGCCAACAGTGCAAATCCTGATATTCATTACAGTACAACAGGTGCCGAGATTTGGAAAGATACAGATGGTAAAATAACGCATTTTGTATGCGGAGTCGGAACTGCGGGAACGATTACAGGAGTTTCAAAATATCTGAAAGAAAAAAGTTATAGTATCAAAGTAATTGGAGCTGACCCGGAAGGATCGAATTTTAAGATTTTTAAGGATACGGGAAATCTCGGGGAAGTTAAGCCTCATCTGATAGAAGGGCTTGGAACGGATATTATACCTCCGATAACAGATTTCAGATATGTTGATGAAATTATTAGTGTAAGCGATAAAGATTCTATCGAAACCTGCAGGAGGCTTGCAAGCGAAGAGGGAATCTTTGCAGGAGCATCTTCTGGAACCGCAGCATTTGCGGCTTTAAAAGTTGCAGAGAATCTGGATGACAATTCAACGGTTGTTTTTATCGTATGTGATACGGGTGAAAGATATTTATCCAAGTATCATAACGAATACTGGCTGAACGAAAATGATTTAAAGTTTTAAAAATTATTACGTATTATTTTGCGATTTTTATAACGTAAAATATTGTTTATTAATATTAATAAGTCTCTTAAAGATGAACATAGAAATTTTAGCACGCTTGCAATTTGCATTTACAATCGGATTTCATTATATATACCCGCCAATGAGCATCGGTCTTGCCATTTTGCTTGTGATAATGGAAGGGATGTACATCAAAACGAAAAACAAAATTTATGAGAACATTACGCGATTCTGGATAAAGATTTTTGCGCTTGTATTTGCAATGGGAGTTGCAACAGGTATTGTAATGGAATTTGAATTCGGAACTAACTGGGCTACTTATTCCAGATTTGTCGGTGATGTTTTCGGGAGTGCGCTTGCCTCTGAAGGTGTATTTGCATTTTTTCTTGAATCGGGATTTTTGGCAATTCTTGTCTTCGGATGGAACAGGGTAAGTACAAAGATGCATTTCTTCTCGACTATTATGGTTTCTCTCGGCTCAATGTTAAGTGCGGTATGGATAATAGTGGCGAATTCCTGGCAGCAGACACCTGCCGGTTATCATATCGTAAACAATGCGGGAACATTCCGTGCTGAGATAACAGATTTCTGGGCTATGGTTTTTAATCCGTCTTCGGTTGACAGATTATTGCATTCGCTTTCGGGCGGATGGCTGACCGGTGCATTTTTTGTAATGAGTGTCTCTGCATTTTATATTTTGAAAAACAGGCATATTGATTTTGCAAAAAAATCGATGAAGATTGCAATTGCTCTTGCACTGTTTGCATCACTGTTCCAGCTATACACGGGACACGACAGTGCTATGGGAATAAGCAATACTCAGCCTGCTAAGCTCGCAGCTTTCGAGGGGCATTTTCAGACGGGTCCCGCACCGATTTATCTATTCGGCTGGGTGAATGAAAAGGAGCAGAAAGTTAATATTGGAATTTCCATTCCCGGTTTCTTAAGCTACATGATATATGGTGATATACAAAAACCGGTTACGGGATTGAATGAATTCAAGCCTGAAGACAGACCGCCTGTTAATATTGTGTTTCAGAGTTATCATTTGATGGTGGCAATCGGATTTACTTTGATTGGATTGAGTGTGTTGTCATTATTTCTTTTAAGAAAAGATTTACTTTTCAAAAATAAATTATTTTTAAAAATCCTGATAGTTTCGGTAATCCTTCCGCATCTTGCAAATCAGCTTGGATGGATATCCGCCGAAGTCGGCAGGCAGCCGTGGATTGTATATAATTTATTAAGGACAAAGGATGCATTATCCAAATCGGTGGGTTCAGGAGAAATAATATTTTCTCTGATTTTGTTTACATTGATATACGCACTGCTGTTTACACTATTCATATTTTTACTTGACAGGAAAATAAAACAAGGGCCGGAAGACACTAGTGAAAAAGACGGTGTATATTCGGAGCAAAAAGTAATATTTAAAAATCAATAATTTTTTTTATGCCTGATTTAAATACAATATGGTTTTTTCTTATAGGGATATTATTAACGGGTTATGCAATACTGGATGGATTTGATTTGGGTGTCGGTGCCTTACATCTTTTAACAAAAAGCGATGAAGACAGGAGAACAGCTATAAACTCAATCGGACCTGTCTGGGACGGAAATGAAGTATGGCTGGTAACTGCAGGCGGGGCGCTGTTTGCGGCTTTCCCCGAAGTATATGCAACTGTGTTTTCGGGATTTTACATTGCCTTTATGATTCTGTTGTTTGTGCTGATATTCAGAGCAGTTGCAATTGAGTTCAGAAGCAAGCACGCAAGCAAACAATGGAGGGCGTCGTGGGATGTTGCATTCAGCATTTCGAGTATATTGATTGCACTGCTGATGGGAATTGCTCTCGGAAATATCATAACAGGAATACCATTGGGAAGCGATAAAGAATTTACAGGAACTTTCTTAGGAATGATAAATCCATATACGGTTTTAATCGGCATTACAACTGTTGCTTTATTCATGATGCACGGAGCAATTTATCTTGCAATGAAAACAGAAGGTGAACTGCAGATAAAAGTAAAATCGTGGGTTAACAGTACTATTATATTTTTTGTGATATGTTTTGTTACCTCTACTATGGCGACGCTAATTTATTACCCCGGTATGATAGTGCATTTCAAAGAGTATCCTGCATTATTTATAATTGCAATTTTTAACATGCTTGCGATTGCAAACGTACCAAGGGAAATNNGTTTTATCGAGTCCTGTTGCTGAAAACAGTCTGAATATATACAATGCCGCATCTTCGCAAAAAACGCTTGGAATAATGCTGATTATGGCATTAATAGGGATGCCATTTGTAATTGCATACACTGTGATAATATATAAAGTGTATAAGGGAAAAGTAAAACTGGATGAGATGAGCTATTGAATTTACTAATAAACATTATAAATCATATAAACCCCACCGAGTATAACCAGAACTCCGCAAATACGTTTTATATAAGTAGTTGCTTTTGATTTTTCGGTCCAGTTAAGATATTGCTGAACTTTTTTTGTCAGTGTTCCTGCCGCAACTATTACTAAAATATGTCCGATTCCAAAAGCGAGAAGCAAAATTACAGAATAAATTATATTTGTTTTTGCAACCTTAAACACCACCCCAAGTACAGGAGCCATGTAAGCAAAAGTGCAGGGACCAAGACCAATACCGAACAAAAGCCCGAGTATTAAAGCGGCAAGAACTCCTTAGTGCTTTGTGGGTTTTATACTTGCTGCTTCCCAGGGAAGTTTTATAATATCCATCAGGTATAAACCGATAACAAAAAAAACAATTGCAACAATATAATTTCCAACGGCACCAACATCTCCCATAAGCCTGCCTGCGACTGCCGTGATTATTCCTATAAGAGCAATAGTTATTAAAATGCCGACTCCAAATACGAGTGATATTGTAAAAGTTCTTTTAATAGTGATTTCACCCTGCGAATTGATAAATCCTACAACTAACGGTATGCTTGAAAGGTGACAGGGACTTAATAGAACACTTACAATTCCCCATCCAAAAGATGCAAAGACGGCAGTAAACGAGCTTCCCGATATAGCAGTACTCAGAAAATCAAATATATAATCAATCATATTATTGAGGTATATTAACTCCCTGTGATTGGAAAAATTTATCTATTTCTTCCTCTGCATAAAAACCTACGTGGCGCATTAGTTCTTTTCCGCTTGCATCAAGGAAAACCTGCGTCGGGATTAATTCAACCCCGTATTTTTTTGCAGGGGCTTCGTTCTTCCACACATCGTGGAATGTGACTTTTATCAATCCTTTGTATTTTGTTTCTATTGACTTCATTACAGGCTGCATTTTCTTGCATGGAATGCAGTTCACCGAACCTAGTTCAACAAATTCGATTTTGAATTTCGTTGAATCTTTTGTGGATACACCTGATGTTTGATTCGTGTTTTCGGTGTTGCTTTTCTTGCAGGATACTAAAAGAAAAACAATAAATAGCAGGAAGATGATTTGTTTTTTCATGATTTGCAAATTAAGTATTTTCAATAATATATTTTATAATATCTTTTTCAGAAGGAACATTGATTGAACAAACAAGTTTTTCATTTATTACTAAAGCAGGTGTCAGCATAATTCCGTATTTTATAAATTCTTTTATATCTTCGACTTTAATTACATCTGCATTAATGTTATTTGCTTTTACGATATCATTAACTCTTTTAAAAAGCTTGTTACACCTGCTGCATCCCGAACCAAGTACTTTTATTATCATTTTATAAATTCTTTTATTTCTGAATCCATGTATTTTAAGAAGCCATCTTTATTATCGCTGTAACTCCATATGCTGTCGAGGTTTTTATATTTCTCTTCCTGATTGTTGCTTTGTTTGGTTAACACAACCGAACTAAATTTCAAATCATAATCTTTTCTGAAATGCTGATTTTGCGAATCTTCAATATTCAGCGCAATGAATTTGATTGCGGGATCTTTACTATATTTTGTTTCAATTATTTCTTTTGTAAAATTCTCAATGTTAATACAGCTCTCGCATCGTGCGGTCGGATGGAAATAATACATTGTATATGAAACACCGCTGTCGGTTTTCTTTACTTCCTGTTTACAGGAAACAAGAATAACACTCAAAATAAAAAATAAAATTATTTTTCTCATAGTTTTTGTTTAAGGGCACAAATCAGGAGGTTTAATATTCCCTTCTTCCGGTTTCACAAAATATTTTTTTTGAAAATACAATGCGACATTTACAAGGCTGATTAAAACGGGAACCTCAACGAGCGGTCCGATTACAGCCGCAAATGCCTCGCCCGAGTTTATTCCGAACACAGCCACTGCAACTGCTATTGCAAGTTCGAAGTTATTGCTCGCCGCGGTGAATGATAAAGTTGCGGTCTTTGAATAATCAGCTCCGATTTTTCTTCCCATGTAAAAGGAGACAAAAAACATAATTACAAAATAGAGTATAAGTGGTATTGCAATCCTTATTACATCAAGAGGGATTTTTATAATCATCTCACCTTTAAGTGAAAACATCACGAAGATTGTGAACAGCAGTGCGATTAAAGTAATCGGGCTTATCTTCGGAATGAATTTAGTATGATACCATACCTTGCCTTTTAATTTAACCAAAATAATCCGGGTGATAACACCGGCCAGGAATGGGATACCGAGATAAATAAAAACGCTTTCTGCTATTTGACCGATTGTGATATTTACTGCAAAACCTTTTAATCCGAACAGAGGCGGCAGAACAGTAATAAATATATAAGCATAAACCGAAAAGAATAATACCTGGAATATGGAATTGAAAGCAACAAGTCCTGCGGCATATTCCGTATCACCTTTTGCGAGTTCATTCCACACTATCACCATGGCAATGCATCTTGCAAGCCCGATTAATATCAGACCTGTCATATAATGAGAATCATTTTGCAAAAATAAAATCGCAAGAAAAAACATCAGCACCGGACCGATAATCCAGTTCTGAACAAGAGATAAAGAAAGGATTTTAATATTCCTGAATACCTTGCCGAGTTCTTCGTACCTGACTTTAGCGAGAGGGGGATACATCATAAGAATCAATCCGATTGCGATAGGGATGTTCGTCGTACCCGATTGGAATTTATTCCAGAATCCGACTATCCCCGGAAAAAAATAACCCGCAAAGACGGCAATAAACATCGAGGCAAATATCCAGAGTGTAAGATACCTGTCCAGGAACGAAAGTTTTTTTGTTATTTTTTCCATAACAAATTTATTAATATATTAAATTAAATAAATAACCGACTATAATAATACCGATTCCAACTATCCCGAAGAAAATAAATATCATTTGTATCTTTAAAACTTTTTTAAGTATAATTGCTTCAGGAAGAGAGAGTCCAATCACAGACATCATAAATGCAAGTGCCGTACCGAGTGAAGCGCCTTTTTCAAGCAGCACCTGAACAATCGGAATAATCCCTGCTGCATTTGAGTATAATGGTATTCCGACTAACACTGAAAGCGGAACAGCCCACCATGCGGACTTTCCCATAAATCCTGCAAGGAAATCCGCAGGTACATAACCGTGTGCAAGAGAACCAATTCCGACACCAACGACTATATAAAGCCAGACTTTGCTGACAATATCTTTCACTGCTGCATATCCGCTTTCTATTCTACCGCCGAAATTAATTTTTTCTTCACCGATTTCCTGCCTGCTGCTTTTTATTTCATAAACCCATGGCTCTACATATTTTTGCAGTTTTAGTTTTCCGATAAAGTAACCGGATAAAATTGCTATGAATAAACCTGTTGAAACGTATATCATTGCTGTTTTCCAACCAAAGAGACCAAATAATAAAATCACTGCAATCTCATTTATCATAGGTGCTGCAATAAGGAATGAAAGTGTTACTCCGAGCGGAATGCCTGCTTCGACAAATCCTATGAACAAGGGAACCGCCGAGCAGGAGCAGAACGGAGTAAATATTCCAAGTACAGATGCAAGTATGTTTCCGAGAAATAAAGACTTCTTTTCGAGCAATGCGCGTGTTTTTTCGGGTGAAAAATATGATCGAACTATTCCCATTAAAAAAACTATAAGAGTTAGCAGCATCAGTACTTTTGGCACTTCAAAAATAAAAAATTCCACTGACCTTGCGTAGTCCGATGTAACGGATGTTAATCCTGCTATATTACATATAAATGCTGAGATACTCTCAAGGTTTAAATAAATAATAAACCACAGAGCAATCAACACACCAACAAACCACAATTTGTTTTTAAATTTCAATAAGGTATTTAGTAACTTATTCTAATTCGATTCCTGCATCCAGTGCAGCAGTGTGACTGCATTAGGAAGCTTTCCGCTGATTTTCACTTTCCCGTTTATAACCAGACCTGGAGTCTGCATAATGCCGTGAGACATAATTTCCTTTAAATCGGTAATCTTCTGTATATCTGCATCTATATTATTTTCGGCGGCTACGTTGAAACACATTTTTTCCAGTTCGCTACATCTTGCGCATCCCGAACCGAGTACTTTTACAACAACCATAACTTATTTATTTATTTTGATAAATTCTTCAATTTTTAATTTTATTGAATCACGTACTTTTGCGATTCTGAAAAGTATTTCCTTCTCCGAGCCGGTGAATGAAGATGGGTCTTCGAATGTCCAGTGCAGTCTTTTTGAACTGCCCGGAAAGAAAGGACATCTTTCGCCTGAAGTCTCATCGCAAACTGTAATCACATAGTCAAACTGTTTTCCGTTTTTAAGGAATTCGAATACATCCTTGGTTTTATTTTTCGAAATATCTATTCCTATATCATGCAGAGATTTTACAACAAGCGGATTAAGCTTGCCCGGCTCGAGACCGGCACTTTCGGCGGAAAAATTTTCTCCGCCGAGAGTGTTTAAAAATGCTTCCGCCATCTGGCTTCTCGCGCTGTTGTGGATGCAGACGAAGAGTACTTTTATAATTTTGTGCATCCGCATTCGCTGTCCGATTTAATATTTTCAGCAATTTCAACTTTTTTAAGAGAGGCTGCGAATTTATCCATTTTGGATGCGGCACCTCTTCTGACCAATGTACCGACTTCGATAGCTTCTTTAATTTCAGATACGCTGACTCCGTATTCTGCTGCTTTAGCCGTGTGATATTCAAGGCAGGGCTGGCAGTTAGCCGAAATAGAAGCTCCGATAGCAATTAATTCTTTTGTTTTATTATCCATAACTTAAATGATATAATTATTTTTTAATTACAGCAGTCATCACTGCACCCACAGGTCTTTTCAGATTTATTTTCAATAACAGGTAAATCTGCTTTTCCGGGTTTATCGGCATAGACGTTTATGCTGACAAGATTTATACCTTCTGATTTCAGTAAATCCAAATCTTTTTGGGAAATAAATTTTAACATTATTTCATCCGGAATAGTTATCACTCTTTCTTTTTGTATACGAAGGTTTATAAATCCAGTGTCTTCGATTATTTTTATGTAATCTTCTTTTTTAATTGCGCCTGCTACGCAGCCCGCATAAAGTTCTGCAACCGATTTAACCACGTCAGGAAGCTCGCCCGTTGTAACTATATCGGAAACGGAAAAATGTCCGCCCGGTTTTAAAACGCGGTAAATTTCTTTAAAGACTTTGATTTTATCGGGAACAAGGTTCAGTACGCAATTGCTTATAATTACGTCTGCCTTATTTGCCGTGATTGGCATTTTTTCTATGTCTCCGAAACGGAATTCTACATTGTTGAACCCTAATTTTTCGGTGNNAAATCAACTCCGATTACTTTTCCCTTTTCTCCTGCAATTGCACGGGCAACGAACGCATCGTTACCTGCACCTGAACCGAGGTCAATAACTGTATCGCCTTCTTTAATCAGTGCGAATTCTGTCGGAAGCCCGCATCCCAGCCCGAGGTCGGCATCAGGATTGTAGCCTTTTAATTTCGAATAGTCTTCTGAGAAGACTGTATAATCAACACCCGTGCAGCTTCCGACGCCGCAGCAGGATGCTTCGTTAACGGTTTTAGATTGTATGGCTATATCTGCATACTTTTCTTTCACCATTTTTTTTATGTTTTCTTTGTTTTCCATAATTTAGTTGTTTTTATGATTAACGAAATACTTTCTATTTGCAGCACAGTACGTTCCTGTCTACACTTGAGATAATACGACGGTCATTTGTAATAGTTTCATCGTCTTCAAGAATAAACTGCAAATATAATAACGCGGAAGAAATTAAATTATTTTTCGGCTCGGTATTGATTCTGTAATTCATCCATTTCCCGTCTTTCTCGCCAATGACAAGGCCTGCGTCGCATAGAATGCTCAGATGATTCGAAACTGTAGACGTTGCAAGTTTAAGAATCTCGGTAATCTCACAGACGCATAAAGGTTTTTTCTGAAGCATTTTTACAACCCGCAGGCGCCCTTTATCAGAGAGAGCCTTGAATATATTTTCCTGAATTGTTAAAGTTTTCATTTCGATTTTTAACGAAATATAATAACACTTATTTTAAAATGCAAGAGAAATTTCGGAGAAGTGAAGTGTAAGAGGTAAAAAGGTAAACTAATACAGAAAATCCGGTAATTAAAAATATAATTTTTATGAAAATTTGAATAAAATTTATGGGCGGGGAAAAAAGAACTTGACAAACTAAACAATGTTCAGTATATTTGCANNATGCAGCTTTTCCTTGAAGAGGGATACAAGAATGTGACAATCCGTAAAATTGCAGAGCAGATAGAATACAGTCCGGCAACGATTTATTTGTATTTTAAAGATAAAGATGAAATACTTTCCACGCTGAGGAAAATGGCATTTGAGAAATTTTACGAATTTCAGATATCAGGGCATGTAATCGAAGACCCCGTAGAAAGGCTAACTGCGCAGGGTAGAGGTTATTTCAGATTTGCAGTGGAGAATCCCGGATATTACGAATTAATGTTCTTTTTAAAGGAGCCAATGGAAAAAATACATAAACCTGAAGATTTTGTATCTGAAATGGATTCTTATGAAATACTAAAGCAAAATGTAAAATCCTGTATAGATGCAGGCAGAATGAGGACGAATAATGTGGATGCAACTTCTTTTGCACTTTGGTCGTATGTACATGGTATAGCATCTCTTGTAATAAAACGGGGGTTTTTAATGCCAAAAGAACAACTGGATTATCTGGTTAAGGAATCATTTGAAATATTAAAAAATACTTTTTTTATAGAAAAGTAAAAATTTTTTACACATTCACTAAACAATGTTCATTATATTAAGTAAGATAATATTATAAATAACAATAATAATAGGAGGAAGAAATGAAAAACAAAGCTATAAAAATAATACTATTGATATTTTTTATATCGGGGATATGTACAAGTTTTACTGAGGCTAATGTTATAAATGATAAAGACAACGGTTTGATTTTCGGAAAAGTTCTGGACAATGATACCAAAAAGGGAGTCGAGAATGCGATTATTAAAATCGTTAATTCCGACATTCAGACTTTATCCGATAAAAACGGGGAATTTAAATTTAAAAATTTAAAATACGATACATACAGATTTGAGATTTCCGTACTTGGATATAAAACGAAAATGTTATCCGATATTGTAATTGCATCAGCCAAACCTGTTGTTGTAGTTGTCGAGTTAAATTCAACAAACATATCTACGGAAGATATAGATGTAGAAGCCGATTATTTCCAGAAGAATTCAAATGTTAACATAAGTTCGTTGAATCTCGATTACGAAGAAGTTCGCCGCTCACCGGGTGCAGCGGAAGATATTTCAAGAATGCTTCAATCGGCACCGGGAGTATCGCTTGTTAATGACCAGAGAAATGATTTGGTAGTAAGAGGGGGTTCGCCGTCAGAAAATTTATTTCTGATTGACGGAATCGAAATCCCGAATATAAACCATTACGGCTCGCAGGGAACAACAGGCGGACCTATTGGATTCATAAATTTAAAATTAATTCGTGAGGCAGATATTTATACGGGGGGATTCATTTCCAAGTACGGCGATAAACTTTCAAGTGTAGTTGATATAAAATTCAGAGAGGGAAGCAAGACTAATTATATTAACAATGTCGATTTTAATATGGCAGGATTCGGAGGATTATTCGAAGGACCGCTTTCTAAAAAATCGTCTTATATTTTATCCATAAGAAGAAGTTATCTTGATTTATTAAAGAGTGCCATAAGGCTTTCTGCTGTACCGAATTACTGGGATATTAATATGAAGGTTGATTATAAATTTGACAATACCAATATACTAAGTCTTATTGGTTTCGGGGCAATTGATAAAATTAATTTTAAAGTTGACGAAAACACTACAAAAGACGACTGGCCTTACAATACGAACGATAACACAAATTCATATACGGCAGGATTAAACTATACAAAGCTTTTCAACAATGGTTATTTGCAGGCTGTTGTCTCCAACACATATTCGACATACTATGATGATGTGATTTTTGCATCAACGGGTGTAAGGGAATACTATAATGATTCTTACGAAAATTCGACTAATTATAAAATGGATTTGAATTACAAGCTTAATAAATACATGACTGCGAATTTTGGTATTGGCGGAAAATATATTACATTTAAAAATAATATGTTTGCAAAATCTGATACGACAGGGGAAGGATATCCTGTTCCCGAAATAAGAATTGATACGAAAATAAATGCAAACAAATTGTTCTCATCCGTAAATATTACGAGTAAACTGTTTAATGAAAAGATTACTTTAAATACAGGAGCAAGGGTAGATTATTTTGATTATATAAGACTGAAAACCACTTTCTCTCCAAGACTTGGAATATCATATAAAGTATTACCAACTACCTCAATCAATGCCTCATACGGAATATTTTACCAGACACCTGAATATGTATGGCTTGCGACAGATCCTGCGAACAGCAATCTTAACAGCATAAAATGCGAACACTATGTATTCGGAGTTGAGCATCTTCTGACTTCTTCATTAAATGCTGTTGTTGAAGTTTATGAAAAAAGATACAACGGATATCCGGTAAGCATTGCTGACCCGAGATACATACTGATAGACGGCGGAGCGGATTACGGTCCGAATTTAGTCGGCGAGGCAACAAGTGCCGGAACAGGTTATGTAAGAGGTCTTGATATATCGATTCAGAAAAAGCTGACCGGTACCGGTATTTACGGTTTGCTTACATATTCCTATTCCAAGTCCGGATTCACTGCCCTTGCAGGAGGGGAGAAGATTGCGGCATTCGATCCTACAAACCAGTTCACCATAATTGCAGGTTACCAGGTTGCAGACGACTGGCTAATCGGAGTGAAGTTCAAATATGCAGGAGGAAGGCCGTACACACCTTTTGATATTGAAAAGTCAAAGCAGCTCGGCAGGGGTGTATATGATATGGACAAATTCAATGCAGAGAAATTTATAGATTACAGCAGGCTGGATGTCAGAGTCGACAAGAAATTTTATTATAAAGCTGCTACATTAACGACATATTTAGAATTACAAAATATTTACAACAGGCAGAATGTTTTCGGTTACTTCTGGAATAAGGTAAAGAATGAAGTCGGAACGATATACCAGTGGGCATTCATGCCGGTCGGGGGATTCAGTTTGCAGTTTTAACTAACTATTTGAACGAATAAAGTGTTTATAATATTAAACAAAATTAATATAACATGCAGACAATTTTAGGTTCAGGTGGTGCTATAGGAACAGATCTTGCTAAAGCTCTAAAAAAATATACTAACGAAATCAAATTAGTCAGTAGAAACCCTGTAAAGGTGAATGACACTGATATTTTATACTCCGCTGATTTTACTGACTCTGACCGGATTAATAAAGCAATTGAAGGAAGTGAAATTTGTTATATAACAGTTGGATTTGAGTACAAATTAAAAGTGTGGCAGAAGGTATGGCCCGCTTTCATAAAAAATGTAGTCAACGCTTGCATGCAAAATAAAAGTAAATTGGTCTTCTTTGACAATGTTTATGCAATCGGCGGGGATAATGTAAAACAAATTACCGAAAATTCTCCAATCAGCCCGAGCAGTAAAAAAGGCGAAGTACGTGCCTGGATTGACCGGTATATTATGGAGCAAATTGAAAAAGGAAAACTGGAAGCAATAATTGCCAGAGCACCTGATTTTTTCGGTCCTTTGAAAAAACAAAATAGCTTGCTGTTGAATTTGGTATTTAATAATCTGTCAAAAGGAAAAACCGCTCAGTGGTTTTGTAATGCAGATGTTGTTCATACAATGGGATTTACTCCTGACCTTGCCGAAGGTACAGCCATTTTAGGAAATTCAAAGGATGCTTATAATCAAATATGGAACTTGCCTGTTGATATGAATGCACTCACAGGAAGAGAATGGGTTAAATTATTTGCAAATGAAATGGGTACCTCCGATAAAATAAAAGTTCTTCCTCTATGGGTTCTGAAAATTATCGGAATTTTTACACCAATCTTGAGAGAAATGCCTGAAATGATGTATCAATTTGACAGGTCGTATAATTTCGATTCTTCGAAATTTATTGGTAAATTTAATTTCATCCCTACAACAAATATAGATGCTGTAAAACAAACAATTAATGCTTTAAGCAAAGATATCGTCAGATAAAATAAGATTGGAAATGTTATAAAAAAAAGCCCGCCAATGGCGGGCTTTTCAATTTTCAATTCTTATAAATCTTTTAATCTTCCGATTATTTTTACTTACAGAATTTCGAAATCATTTCGTCTACATCTTTAGAGCCGAGGTCTTTAGCTTTTTTCCAGTCTTCGCATGCACCTTTTGTATCGTTTGCATTATATCTTGCGGAACCCCTGTTAACGTATGAATCCACATCATTGGAATTCAATTCAATTGCTTTTGTATAATCCGGAATTGCCAGATCGTATTTCTGCATAGTACTGTAAAGCAGTGCACGGTTATAATATGCAATTGCCAATGCGGGATTCATTTCTATAGCTTTGGAATAATCCGCAATTGCATTATCATTCTGGTTCATATTCTTGTTTGCCTGTCCTCTGCTGTTATAGGCATCAGCATTATTAGGATTTATTTCGAGAACCTGGTCAAAATCGGATGCTGCCATCATATAATCCTTCATTGCATAATAAAGTTTTCCTCTTGTCATTATGGCTTTTTCGTTTTTAGGATTAGCGGCAATAATTTTGTCATAATCACCGATTGCTTTTTCGTAATCCTTCATTTTCATATAAATATTCACCCTGAAATTATATACATCATTATATTTCGGGTCAATTTCCACTACCTTGTTAAAATCAACCAGTGCATTGTCAAAGTTTTGCAGGTTATTATAGCAAACACCCCTGCTGAAATACGCATCAATATTCTTTGCATCGAGCTCTATAACTTTTGTAAAGTAAAATATCGCAGAATCATAGTTTTTCTCGTTAAATTTGGCTACACCTGTTTTCATGAAATCTGCAGCAGTCGGAGCGGGCGTCTCCTGAGAAAAAGAGAAGTTGGCAATTGCCAGGAATAAAATTACCGTTAAGGTTGATATTTTATACATTCTTTAAGAAATTAAATTATAAAAAGTGTTAATATATGAAAGTTAAACAACAAATTGTAGGCATTTGTTCCAAAGGGGAATATGATTAAAAAAGTCAATATAATTATAATATGGTGAATGTTTTGATTTTATTTCTCCAGAGTTTTGAATTCCACATCAAGAACATCGTATTTCTCCCACCCGTTGTAATCAAAATGCCACCATTCGGTAGGTAATCCTATAAAACCGTATTTTGCAAGCAAGTCTTCGAGGAATTTTCTGTTAATTATAATTTGCGGAGACAAATCCATATAATCTCGCGATGCTTTTTCGGTAAAATCATCATATGGTGTCGGCATGGGGATTTCATTTCCGTTTTTATCGACTAAAGTCAGATCAACTGCAGCACCCCTGTTATGGCGGGAACCTTTTTTCGGGTCGGCAACATATCTTTCATCGGGCATGATTTGCCAGAATTTTTTCTGAACTGAAAGAGGCCTGTAGCCGTCGAATATTTTTAAACCAAGTCCGAGAGCTTTTAGTTCTTTCTGCACTTCAAGAATTTTCATTGCAGGTTCGTTTCTCAGGAAAAATTTTGCTTCATCATATACCTGCTTGCCCGTGAAGTTATTTGTGGTTGCATATCGTATATCAAGCGTAATTGTAGTATCGAGTTTCCAAACATTTACAAGATCCGATTGTGCAAAAAGAAAAGATGAAAACGATAAGTAAATTACAATTGCGACGCAGATTTTTTTAATCATAATGAGAGAAATTATTTCGGCAATCTGCCGAATACCTTTTTAATAAATTTATGGAAATTATGAAACCCTGACACCTGCCCGAAAAACATCAGGGGGCATTGCCTGTAAATAATATTAATAAAATTTTTCTTGCAATATTCAATTGCGTCTTTTGACTCCGACATTTGCGAAATCCATATATTTCTAATTCCCGATGTGTAAGCATCCTTTACTATTCCCAGAGATTTTTTCTTATTGGTTACGACAATCAGCCCTTCAGGCAGTGATGGAAGAGATTTTATATCAGGGTAACAGTCATCACCTGCAATATTTTTCATTTCGGAATGTATTGGAAATACGGAGAAATTTTTAGATTTTAATTCTTTATAAATTGCATTTCCGAATTTCTTCGAATCCCTCGAAACACCAATAAGGGCAAAGGTTTTAAGAGAAAGAAAATTTTGAATCTGGTTATTTGTTACCATATAATATTTTTTAATTTTAAATTATAAATCACGTTCCCGCGCAGGAACGCGGGAACGGGCAGATACCGTTTTATTTTTAAAATTTAATTTTTTATATTTTATTTAAGCCATTTGTCGAGCCATCTGAAATATGTTCTCTGCCAGACTATGCCGTCCTGGGGCTGAAGCACCCAGTGATTTTCATCAGGGAACAGCAATAATTCCGCAGGAATACCTCTCAGTATTGCCGCATTGAACGCCTGCATTGCCTGTGTATAAGAGATCCTGTAATCTTTTTCACCGTGTATGCACAAAATCGGCGTATCCCAGTTCTGTACCAATTTATGAGGTGAAAAAGTGAATGATCTTTTTGCAACAGTATTAATTGAATCCCAGAATGGTCCGCCCATATCCCAGTTTTCAAACCACATTTCTTCAGTCTCGAGATAATTCGCTTCTTCGTTAAAAATTCCGTCGTGAGCAATGAATGCCTTGAATCTTTTTTCGTGTATTCCTGCGAGCCAGTAAACCGAAAATCCGCCGTAGCTTGCTCCCACGCATCCGAGTTTATCTTTATCCACATATGTTTCTTTGCATAAATCATCTATCGAGCTTAAATAATCTTTCATATTCTGCCCGCCATAGTCACCGCTGATTTGTTCAGTCCATTCCTGCCCGAATGTTAATGAGCCTCTTCTTGCAGGCGCAATAACAATGTAACCGTTTGCTGCCATAATCTGGAAGTTCCAGCGATAGCTCCAGAACTGATCAACGGCGCTTTGAGGACCGCCTTCGCAGAAAAGTAAAGCGGGATATTTTTTATTCGGGTCAAAATTCGGAGGGTAGATTACCCACGCATTCATATCTTTATTGTCAGTTGTTTTGATAATACGTCTTTGCACGTCTGCAATTGCAAGGTTGTCGAGAATTTTTTTATTAAGGAAAGATAATTCAACATCTTTACCTGTTGCAAGGTCAACCGCATATATTTCAGTCGGCTTTTGTATGCTTTGTTTTTCCGCAACAAGCTTATTTCCTGCGGGATAAACGGAAAGATAGTTGTGCTGTCCGTCTGTTATTCTTGTAATTTTTCCATCGGATAAATCATACCTGAATATTTCTTCGGTTGCTTTTATTCCGCTTATGAAGTAAATTGATTTCCCATCGGGTGTCCAAATCTGATTACTTACATCCTGGTCTAAATCTTTTGCTGCGTATGTTTTAGTATTTGTCCCGAAATCAAAAATGAATAAACGGTTTTTATCTGCTTCGTATCCGTCACGCTCCATAGATTCCCATGCAATTTTTTTACCGTCGGGTGAAAATACGGGTGCAATATCATATCCCATCATACCTTCGGTGAGGTTGATTGTTTTTTTGGAATCTAAATTGTAAATATAAATTTCTGAATTGGTTGAAAGAGAATACTGCTTGCCTGTCATTTTTTTGCAGGTATATGCAATTTGTTTTGAGTCCGGTGCCCAGTTAATCTGTTCCATTCCTCCGAACGGTTTTAAAGGTGTTTCATAAGGTTCACCGGACATAATATCGTTTGCTTCTTTTATGTTATCGCTATAATTCGCTATAAATAAGTGGCTGTAAGTCCCGTCAGCCCAGGTGTCCCAGTGGCGGTACATTATATCATCGTAAATTCTCGCATTTGTTTTTTGCAAATCCGGATAAATGTCGTGCACGTCTTTATCGATTTTTACATCTTTTGTGAAGAGAATTTTTGTTCCGTCGGGGGAGTATTTAAAATCATTTATTCCGCCATCGATGTTGCTGATTTGTTTCCAGCCGGAACCGTCCGTATTCATTTCCCATATCTGAGCAGTTCCGCTTTTGGTACATACAAATCCGATTTTTTTTCCGTCGGGTCTCCAGAGGTTGCAGTACTTTCCGTCGGGAGTATTTGTAATTCTCTTATATTCTCCGCCGTTTACAGGAACCGTATAAAAATCTGTCTGCCCTTTGTTTTTTTGAATATCATAATATCTTGCTGCAAACAAAACGGTGGAGTTATCGGGAGAAACTGATACATCGCTGATTCTTCCAAACGACCATAGTATTTCGGGTGTCATTAATTTTTTATCTGACTGTGAATAGCTTAGATTTGCAATAAAAATAATTGCTAAAATTGTGAAAAGAAATTTTTTCATATTTATAGTTTATTTTTGGTTTTTTAACGTAAATGAATAATTAAGAATAAGTTGTAAAGCTTATTAACTTTAATAATTTACTAAAAATAATGGAAGGATTCCCTGTAAAAAATTGTAAGTTAGTCGTTGTTTTCTATCTTACACACTTCTTTTACTATTTCATAATCGAACCCGCGGGAGAGCAGGTAACGGTAGCATTTTTGTCTTTTATCCATTTCGGATTTTGCTCTTACTTTTTTTATATATTTGGCGAGTAGCTCTTTTGCTTTTTGAGTTTCTGTATCTTCGTTGTATTCCTTATCAATAACGCTTTTAATTACTTCTTTATTAATGCCTTTTTCGGCAAGTTTCATTGCAATTACTCTTTTGCCTTTGGGATTATTCGCGAGTTTTTCCTCGAGATACATTTTTGCATACTTGCTGTCATCAAGGTATTTCAGGTTTTTTAATATAGTGATAACTTTTTCTATACTTGCTTCGGAAATCTTTTTTTCTTTCAGCTTTTTCCTGATTTCTTTTTCCGTGCGGGGTTTGTAATTAAGGAAGCTGAAGGCGATTTTTTTTCCGAAGTTGAGTTCATCGTAATCGGTTATTTCTTTCATTTTTTCTTCGGTTAGGTCATCATTTTTCCGCAGGCCGAAATCGTATACAGTCTCTTTATCCGCGCCGAATGCAAATTCCCCGTCGAGAAAGACGTTGAATCTTCCTTTGCGTTTTTTTTGAGGCTTGATGCTTGTAATTATTGACAAATAAAAAATTTTAATTTTATTTCATTAGTGAATTAATAACACAGTATAAAAAAAATAGTCAATAATTAATTCACTATTGACTATTTACATTTCACTTTTGTAAAATTTATTTCGCTTTCTTTTCCTTAACCACTGTTGCAGGTTCTTCCCTTGTTCCATTACTGTTCATTCCGTTTCCATTCCCGAGACCGATTGTTGCTTTAACTTCAGCCAGAAGTTTTTCGAACATTACCGGGTCATCGGTCAGAACTTTCTTGAGTCCGTCCCTGCCCTGAACCCTCAGGTCGCCGTATGTGAACCACGCACCGCCTTTTTTAACTATTTCTTTGTTAACAGCTAAATCGATTACATCACCTATTTTTGAAATTCCTTCGTTATAAATTATGTCGAATTCAACTTCCTTGAACGGGGGGGCGACTTTATTCTTTACGATTTTTACTTTTGTCCTGTTGCCGATTACATCAGTGCCTTCTTTTATGGCAGCAATTTTTCTTATATCCATTCTTATAGATGCATAGAATTTAAGCGCTTTTCCGCCTGTTGTAGTTTCGGGATTGCCGAACATTATTCCGATTTTTTCCCTCAGCTGGTTCGTGAAAATTAAAACCACATTCGATTTAGATACTGCGGCAGTAAGTTTTCTAAGTGCCTGTGACATAAGCCTTGCCTGCATACCCATAACGGAATCTCCCATTTCGCCTTCTATTTCAGCGCGCGGAGTAAGAGCGGCAACAGAGTCAATTACAATTACATCGAGCGCATTACTGCGTACAAGGGTTTCGCAGATTTCGAGCGCCTGCTCGCCGTATTCAGGCTGAGAAATTAAAAGGTTGCTTACATCCACTCCGAGCTTTTGCGCATAGCCCGTATCCATTGCGTGCTCTGTATCTATGAANNGTTGTTTTTCCCGAAGATTCAGGTCCGTATATTTCCACAATCCTGCCTCTCGGCACTCCGCCGATTCCGAGTGCTGCGTCGAGAGATATAGAGCCGGTGGGAATAAATTCCAGTTTTGCGATTGGTTTATCACCAAGCCTCATAATAGAGCCTTTTCCGTGGTCTTTTTCGATTTGTTCAATTGCTATATCGAGTGATTTTAATTTCGAAAGTTTTTCTTCTGCCATATGTAATATTATTTAAAATTTGTATTATTTTTGTATGCTAATTTAATAAACTAAGATTAAAATAAAAATATATTTATTATTGAAATAAATCGGGAATATCAACCCTATTTTATTAAGACATATAAAATTATGGTATTCGGTGAATAATGTCAAGTCCAATCACAGATTACTTTGATTACTCTGATTCCGCTGATTATTATACTTTCTCATTATATTTTTTCTTAACGTTATAACCATACACCTTATAACTTATTACTTAATCAACGTCATAATTTTAGTATCCGAAAAATCACCTGCGTTAATTCTGTAAAAATATATGCCCGAAGAAAGTTTACCCGCATCGAATTTAACATCGTATGTTCCTGCTTTTTTAAATCCGTTTACAAGCGTTGTTACTTCTTTTCCCAGAATATCATATACTCTTAAAGTTACAAAACTGTTATTTGATACCCGGTATTTGATATTTGTTGTCGGATTAAACGGGTTCGGATAATTCTGCATCAGTTCAAATTTATCGGGAACATCATTACCGGAATTTTGAATTCCAAGTATCGGCGGAATATCTCCGAATACACCGTTGTGGCGTGCATTATACTGCCACATCGGATTATAGATTTTTGAATAATGATAAGCAATTCCGGTATTCCAGAGATACTCATTTACAAATTGGTTCGGAGCCGTACCTTCTATTCCCGAGCCGACCATATCGAGAATTCCGTTGCGGTTCATATCCGTAAAGCAAGGTGTTGTAAAGAATGTCGTTCCCGTAGTAATAATAGGCCATCCCGAAACAGGTGTCCCGTCGTGATTGTAAGCCAGGTATTGACCGAATCCTGTAAGAGTACTATAAGTATTATCATCAAAAACCAGTTCGGTCAAATTATCTCCGTCTATATCTGCCAGAACAACCTGGCAATTGACTGCATTGACCGGTCCAACAGGAAAACCGGTAAGCGGATTTCCATTTCTGTCCCATGCATAAACATAATCCGAGTTAGCTCCTCCTATTTGGTCACCAACTGTTATATCCAGATAATTATCATTGTCAATATAACCTATCGAAGGGGGACCATAAATCCATTGGCTTGTACTTTTCGGCCATCCTGTCATTACTGTCCCATCTCTTTTTAATACATATAAATTTCCACCTCCTCCGGATAAATGAGTTCCGAAAATAATTTCCCTGTAACCGTCACCGTTTATATCGGCTAAAACCGGAGATGAATATGAATTTACGTACCCGCCAGGCATTGAGAAAGGAAATCCCGGAATTGAATCTCCGTTAGGTTTCCAGGCATATACAGAGTAATATGATTCAGCAATTATTTCGGGAATATTATCTCCGTCAATATCTCCTACCGCAGCACTCGAACCGGGAACACTGTTCAAAGTTTTCGGCCAGCCTGTTAATACTGTTCCATCACCCTTATAAATATATTCTTTTGCAGGATTTCTTAAATTCACAATGATTTCCATCTTGCCGTCGTTGTTCACATCTGCAAGTACAGGTGTGCGCGAAGAGTATCCGTGATTAATCGGGAATCCTGTGCAAAGCGTTCCGTCTCTTTTGTATGCATATATAAAACCACCCGAAACGAGTCCGTGATTTGTGACTACAATTTCACCGTAGCCGTCTCCGTCAATATCACCGAATGCAGGGGCACCTTCGAGTGCATAAGACGAAACAGTTTTCGGCCAGCCGGGTACACTCGAGCCGTCTAGTTTAAATGCCTGAACTGTGTATGCAATATTCACGACAATTTCCATTTCAGGGTCACTATCCATATTGCAGAAAATACTGCCTTCGAATGTTGTTCCCGTAATGTGCTTGGGGAATCCCGGGAATCCCGGGAATGAATCAAGATTATATGTAAAAGATTTAAATCCGTTTACATCATATTTTAAAATATTGATTTTATTCATTGCATCCGGAAAGCCGTATGGCTGTAACGGCTGCGAATATATTATAGTAGAAATAAATAAAACTGCAGTTAAGGTAAATAATAACTTTCTCATATTTTTTATTATTTAATTGTGGATAGATTAAAATAAAGGAAATTTTCATTTAAAGATATTACGAAATAACTATCACTGACCCCGCCGCGGCGGGCTGATTTCGTTGATTTCACTGAAAAAAAAACAGGCTCGCATAGATTAGGCAAACCTGTAAAAAAAAGAAACAGTAAAAATTAAATTACTTTACCTTTGGGACCGATGGTTTCGTAATCCCAGCCTTTCATTGCGGGGATTGTTGAGCAAAGTTCGACGAATACTTCTTCCGAATTTTCGAAATTAAATTCGTAACCGAGGCTTTTTGCGATTTTGGTTAGAATTTTCCACGTTGGGCGTACATTAAAGCGCATCCCGTGTGACCATGTATCGTTCTGTGCGCCGAACTTATCGAGACGTGAAATCGAATACTCGCCAATCAACCGCTCCTGCTCGAGCGTCACAACTGCAGGTTTTATTCTCTGCACGCGGTTCCGGAAATTCACGAATGTTCCGTTAATTTCTGCATACGTGGATTCAGGGAGTATCACAGTTGCTTCTTCGGAGAATTTATTTTTCAAATTAAGATGCTGAATGCTGATATCGATTTTTTTCAGGAAATCTTTTGAATCTGGAATTCTCGATAAGTCATCATTAATAATATAAACAATTTTATACCTGCCGTTTTTCAGGTTTGTAATCTGCTGTTCAGAAATTGGTTTTATTCCGAGTAGTTTAAGTCCGCCGGCATTGGGAGTCTTATCCGGTTTTTTTAGAATATCATCGCCAAAAGATTCATCTATATTTGGTATGTAAACTATTTCTTCTGATTTGAAAATTTCCTTTGCAAATTTTTTAAGCGTATAATTATCTTCTAGAGTTGAGAATGCTGAAGCAACGAATAAAATGTCACCTTTCGGATTATTCAGTTCGTATGCGGCTTTCGAAATAGCTTCATCCCATCCGACTTTTATATGCGTGTCTGTCTCATCCGATAATATAGTAGGAGTTTTTACTCTCAGTTTTTCATCGTTCACATATTTATAAGTGTTCAGTCTGCCCCAGTCGCAGAGCCAGTAATCATTTACATTTAAATTTTGGCGGGGTTCTATTCTTAATATTTCATTATTTCTTACGCCTATAGTTGTATTGCATCCTCTCGAGCAACCAGGACAAATTGTATCCGTGAAAGACATATCCCAGACTCTCGCTCTGAACCTGAAATGCCTTGATGTCAGCGCGCCGACAGGACAGATTTCAATTACATTCATCGAGTAATCGTTATCGAGCTCTTTTCCCGGGAAAGTAGTGATAGTTACTTTTTCGCCTCTTTGAATAAATGTCAGTTGAGGAGTTTTCGGAATCTCATCACAATATCTGATGCACCGCGAACAGCTTATGCACCGCTCCTGGTCGAACATTACATTGGGACCGAGAGGAATTCTTTTATCTTTGTAATTTTTTTCTTCTTCGAATCTCGATATACCCGTTCCGTATTTGTAGGCATAATCCTGAAGTTTGCATTCACCTGCTTCGTCGCAGATAGGGCAGTCGAGCGGGTGATTGATTAAAAGGAATTCCATCACAGAGTTCTGCGCTTTTACAACCTTATCTGATTTTGTGTGTACAACCATTCCGTCCATTGCCGCAGTTGCGCAGGCAATTGTGAGTTTCGGAAATTTTTCCACTTCCACAAGGCATATTCGGCAATTACCCGAAATGCTAAGTCCCGGGTGCCAGCAGAAATGCGGAATCTTTATCCCTGCATCTCTTGCAATCTGCAAAATTGTCTGCCCGGGTTTAAATTCGAGTTCTTTTTTATCTATGGTTATCTTTGGCAAAATAAATAATTTGTTTTTAAATATAACATCTTATAAAGATAAAATGTTAATTTTTAAATTAATAGAATAAAAATTTTACTTATTTTTGGGATTTTACAGAATAACCGGATGGAACACAGATAACACAGATG
>PMIW01000039.1:36359-37290 GCA_003158365.1 Ignavibacteriota bacterium
TAATCCCACGGATAAATCCGTGGGCTACAAAATTAATATTGCCGAATCGTTGAATCCAAAACTATCCATTTGCAATTCTTTTCATCAAATGAATAAGTTAATTCACCTTCATCAATAGCTATATTATTAGGGGTTCCATAACTTACATTCAATTTTAACTTTGTTGTGTCTTCATTAACTTCCAAAAGGACTACACCTACTTTAAAAGCATAACTTTCTTTAAGAACAGAATCATTTATTACTCTTAATTTTATAGAATCCGGAAAAGAAGGTGCTAAACTTTTGCTCCAGTGTAAATAAAATACTTTATCCGGTACTTTTAAATTAGGTGAATACAAATAATTAAAGTACATAGAACTATCGATTGGAACATTTACCGTGATAGCTTTTTTAATTAATGTGTAATCATTACTATAAACTGGAAAAAAAGCTTCTTTCCTAAAAACATCCTCCAGCAGCATCTCTATTTTCCTCGAATTGCAATCGGATACGGGTTTGCGGCTGCATTGCAGAAATGAAAAAACTATGAGAAGGAATAAACATATGTTGAGAATCTTATAGGTTGTTCTCATTGTTTACAATTTTATTCTCGTTCCCAAACTTAGTTTGGAAGCGAGAAAGTTAGAAATCTTATACTTACATCGAATATTCTTCCGTGATATCCGTTTTCTTTTTGAAAGTTGAAAACTTAAAATCAGTNNAATTTGCCGCTGCTGCCGCCTTTATATCTCTGGAGCCATCTTTCGATTTCGGTTATATAGCTCATATTACTCTGCACCCTGCCCGTGCCGCTGCACATAGGGCACTGGTTTGACATGCGGTGCAGTATGCTCTGCCTGATTCTTTGTCTTGTAATCTGCACTATTCCGAAATCACTCATCGGAAGTACAGTAACTTTCGCTCTGTCGCGCCTGAACTCTTTCCGGATTTC
>PMIW01000039.1:37327-50828 GCA_003158365.1 Ignavibacteriota bacterium
AGATAACCGGAATTTTTCAGCCAGACTTTTTTATTCAGCGATTCTTCAATCTGCTTTTCAATACTTCTTACATCGAAGAGCGGAGCTTTATCGGAATAATATTCCACCTTGTCCGAAAATTCAGGCGAGGTATCATCGACATAATTTTTAATCTGCTTGTAAAGTTTCCTCGAATCGATTGTAATTTTACTGATGTCATCCCTGAATAAATCTCTCATCACGGATGAAGTTGTAGAGGCATCTTTATAAAGCATTGCAGGAGCTTTGGAAGTGCTCAGTTTATTTTGAATATCATTCCAGGTGCTGATAAGTTTATTGAGGTCATCGAGAATTAAATTTTCGTCCTGTCCTGCGGCGACGGTTCTTATTATTGCTCCGAATCCTGCGGGCAGTAAGGGTCTGATGATATTTCTCAGTCTTCTTTTTTCCCTGTAGTTATAAATCTTTTTCGAGACGCCAATGCGCCTGTTGTAAGGGATTAAGACGAGGTATCTGCCGGGTATGGAATATTTTGTGGTGACTCTTACACCTTTATTTCCAACCGGTTCTTTTGTTATCTGAACGATTATATCCTTTCCTCTTTCTATATTGGAGGGCAGGGGTTTTTCCTTATTGTAATTCCTGTATCCGGTTTGCTGGGGAGTTGCTTCTTCTTCATCGTCGTCGTCTACATCGGAATCATCCCCGAGTACGGATGTATAATCGTTTATGGATGTATCCATATCCGAGAAGTGTAGGAAAGCATCCTGAGGAAAACCCATATCTATGAAAGCGGCTCTTATACCGTGCATGACTTTGGCAACTTTACCGAGGTAAATATCACCTACGTTGCGGTTAAGGTCGGGGCTTTCATAAAAAAGTTCAGTTAATTTTCCGTCTTCGGTAATAGCTATCCTTACTTCATCTGAAGTGGAGTTTATCAGAATTTCTTTTTTCATTACTTCAATTTAAGTTCAATAATACTAACTATGAATTCATTGAAGCAAGGAACTCTTTATTGGATTTAGTACCGCGCATTTTTTCGAGGAGAAACTCCATCGCTTCGACGGGATTTAAATCCGAAGTAATTTTTCTCAACAGGTACATCCTGTTAAGCATCTCGTTATCGAGCAGAAGCTCTTCTTTTCTGGTACCTGAACGGTTAAGGTCAATTGCAGGGAATATTCTTCTGTCGGAAAGTCTCCTGTCGAGGACAATTTCCATATTACCCGTGCCTTTGAATTCTTCGAATATAACTTCGTCCATCCTGCTGCCTGTTTCAATCAAAGCCGTAGCTATGATTGTCAGGCTGCCGCCTTCATCGATATTTCTGGCTGCTCCGAAAAATCTTTTCGGTTTATGCAAAGCATTTGCATCGACACCGCCCGATAAAATCTTGCCGCTGTGAGGTATTACCGTATTATGTGCCCTTGCAAGACGAGTTATGCTGTCGAGCAGAATTACGACGTCTTTTTTTGCTTCGGTAAGTCTTTTTGCTTTTTGCAAAACTATTTCCGAAACCTGCACGTGGCGATCGGGTGGTTCATCGAATGTCGAGCTGATTACTTCAGCTTTTACGTTTCTTTGCATATCCGTGACTTCTTCGGGTCTTTCGTCTATGAGAAGAACTATCAGATGTACTTCCGGATGATTTCTGGTAATGCTATTTGCTATCGTCTGCAGCAATATAGTTTTACCGCTTTTAGGAGGGGAAACAATTAAACCTCTTTGGCCTTTGCCAATAGGCGTAAACAAATCCATTATTCGCATTGAATATTCGGCTGGTACGGTTTCCAGCGTAAAACGCTCTTCGGGATACATTGGTGTCAGGTTATCGAAGATGATTCTTTCCCTTATTCTATCAGGGTCGCCAAAATTTACTTCTTCTACTTTAAGAAGTGCAAAGAATCTTTCTCCTTCTTTCGGTGGTCTAACCTGTCCGCTAACGGTATCACCCGTTTTAAGTGAAAACTTTTTAATCTGTGAAGGTGAGACGTAAATATCATCCGGGGAGGGCAGATAGTTATAGTCTGACGAACGAAGAAAGCCATATCCGTCTGGCAGTACTTCAAGGACTCCGGCAGCAAATGCATAACCGTCTTTTTGAGTCTGAGCTTCAATTATTTTGAATATAAGTTCCTGCTTCTTCAAATCGCTATAGCCTGTTAATTTCAGTTCTTTAGCAATTTGAATAAGCTCGGCTACTTTCTTGGTCTTTAAATATTCAAAATTTTTGTCTTTGTCCAAATTATCTTTAATATTCGGTTCTTTTTTACCGTTTTTATCAGTCATTTCCATTACCTTTCGTTAGAATTATTATGTGGTATTTTATTTTTGGATTAATTAAATATATTATATAGTTTAATCTACATTTTATAAAACGATAGATGTATACCGGTGTGATATATTATGTCTATTGATGTTATTATAAACTATTATAAATTATGAAAAGTTTCAAGTGAAAAATAATAAAATCCAAAATTAATGAATGAACAGTGATTTAAGCGGAAATAATTGTGTTTCCGCTTGAAAATCGAAGAAATGATAAAATTTATTAAATTTCACTTTTAGTGGAATTTTATAATCAAATTATGTACAAAAAACCAATTTAATTATCATTCCAGGTATTTTCTATCTTAACGTCATAACCCCCGTAATCCTTGCATTGCTTCAGGGCTTCATTTTTTGCACCGGTTAATGTTGAAAATCCGACTGCAACCCCGATTACCCTGTTGCCGTTTGCATCATTACCGAGAGCAATTGCTCCGTAACCTTTCTGGTATGTCGAGGTTATTAAAACCGGGTTTGTTCCGCCGTAGCTTATGCAGGTATTATAAGCTTCGGTTTTTGCTTCGGATTCTGTACTGTATCCATATGCAAATCCGTATGCACCTGTTTCAGTACAAAAGTAAACTGCACTCTGTGAATATCCTTTTGAAACAACGAGCAAAAGAAGAATAAATGCAAAACTGAAAACAAATTTTTTCATATTTTTAGTGGTTTAATTTTTTTGAAAGAATAAAAAAATGAAGATGAATCTCCAGTAATCCAAATTTCTATATAATAGAATTTAATTTCAAGGAAAAAGTTTCTTCAAATGTAAAATGATAAATGTTAAATGTTAGATTAAAAACAGAAGTTAAAGAAACAAGAAGTTACAGAAGTCAGAATATAGAAGTTAGAATATTTAATTTATTTGTTATTTGTCGAAGACCCGCCGCGGCAGGTTATCTGTTATTTGCTAATTGTTTTTGTAGTTTTTCTTATTGCCTTAAATCAGTATTTTTACAAATGGCACAGAAAAAAATCAACAAAAAGCAGATTCAAAAAGAAGTAATAAACCTCGAGCTTCCTTTTGAGCCCTCAAAGAACATTAAGACACTGATTTTTATTGCAATTGCAATAATATCATTTGCACTTTCGTTTTATTATCTGAACTTTGCACTGGCTCAGAACGGCGGATTCGGATTTCCGCTCGATGACCCGTGGATTCACCTGACATTTGCAAAAAACCTCGTGGATTACCATAGTTTTTCGTATTTCAAAAATGAAATGGCAACAGCAGGCTCGTCTTCGCCAATCTATACGATTTTACTTGCCGCAGGATTTATTATATCGAATAACGAGATGGTGATAAGCTATGTATTCGGTATAGCATTTTTGATTTTATCGGGATTTGCCTTTTATAGATTAAGCAGTTATGAATTCGGCAAAGAAAATTTTTATGCTCTGATATTTACAGGAATATTTATTTTAGATAAATGGATGAATTTCATTTCTGTTTCCGGGATGGAAACGACAATGTTCATCTTTATTATTATAGGTGCCGCATATTTTTACAGGCAAAGAAAAGTTGTTCCGTTTGCGGTGTTTCTTGGACTGATTATGTGGGGAAGGCCTGACGGCTTAACTTTTATCGGTGCGCTTGCACTTGATTATCTTCTCGCAAGATATTTTGCAAAGACTGATAAGAGCATCACGCTTTTTAATAAAAATGAACTGATAAAAATCGGAATCATATCGGGTGCTATTTTAATTTTATATTTTATAATGAACCTTGTGCTATCGGGTTCTATTATGCCGAATACCTATACGGCTAAGATTATGTACTATTCCGCAAAGAGCAAGGAATTCTTTCTGAAGGTTGAAGTATGGCAGTATTTTACAGCGGGACCATACGGAATTATTATGGTTGGTTTTATCTTTTCAGTCCTGAAAATGTTTTATGATTTATTCAGGAAAAAATATAACCGGAATATTTTATACATAGCCTTTGCATTTGCTCTGGTTTTTGTTTACTGGTACCAGATGCCCTATGCGCACAGGTTCGGCAGGTATATGATGCCGATAATTCCGTTTTTTATTCTGGTATCTGCAATAGGATTCAGGGACATTGCGAAATTACTTGGCGGGTATTTTAAAAACAGGAACTTTACCGTAGGTTTGTATTTAATTGTATCTGCAATTATACTTCTTTATACTTTTCAGCAGTACAATGAAAATAAAACAGAGTATGCAACCGAATGCAAGTATATAAGCGACAGGCAGGTTGCGGCTGCAATGTGGATTAAAAATAACACTAAGGAAGGTGATATCATTGCAACGCATGATGTAGGAGCAATAGGATTTTATTGCGGAAGAAAGATTGTTGATGTTGCGGGACTTGTAACACCCGAACTGATTACAAAAATCAACGATGATAATTATTCTGAATTCTTATCTGATTATTTAAAAAAAGCAAATGTAACTTATATTGTATTTTTAAATGAATGGAATAGAATAGTAAATCAGAATCCGCTTTTTACAACTATAAATACGCTTCCGCCTGAAGTAATGGAAATATATAAGTTCATTCCTGACAAAACAAAAATATTAAACAAAAAAATAAACAGTGGTATCAATACAATCAATTATGATTTGCTTCCAGCAAGAAAGTATAATGAATCTTTGCAGGTGCTTTCCCAGTGTATTTCAATGGATTCCCACGTTTCACTGCTATATCTTCTAAATGCAAGAATATATTCTTTCGCGAAGGACTGGAATAATTTTGAAAAGAATATGAAAAAAGCACTCGAAATATTTCCCGAATATAAAGAAGCATTACTGCAGTATGGAAATTACTGCAAGTCTGTAAATAAAATCGAGGATGCAAAGCTTTATCTTTCAAGATATTTGAAGGTTGTACCCGATGACAAGAAAACTGAGGAGTTATATAAATCGCTGGATACGGTAAAAACAAAATAAAACCTGATGAAAAAGGATTTAATGAACAGGATTATTGAGACAGTAAAAAAATATTTGCGCGGGATTGTGAATTGGTGTTCAGGTATTTTTAATAATAAAATAATTCCTTTTTTAAAAACAACAGCAATTTGGCTTTCCGGGATATACAGGGATATTATTCTTCCCTTTATAAAGAATGCAATAAATTGGATTTCCGGTTTTTACACGAATAAATTTCTTCCCTCTCTAAAAAATGCAGCAGGACTTACAAAGGAGTTTTTCAGGTTAGTTACGTTAACTGCCAAAGAAGACAATAAAGACTTATTAGGCAGGATTGAAGCGGCTTTCAGCGGTTTAGTGTTTTACACGAAAACTGCAAAAGAGAAAATTACAGCTTTTATAAGAGAACTCAAAAAGCAAAAGACTCCTGCTCAAAAGATAAAACCCGCGGTATCCAAGAAAAAGACAAGCTCTTCTTTAGAATATTTAAGCGACTTTGTAAGGCACATAAAATACTTATCATACAGAAGGCTTATACTATACACTCTTGCTTTTATTTTACTTGATATTTTTTTACTCTGGTTCAGTGCATACAGAGTTCTTTATGCAAAGCATTACTGGGATGGCGGACAGGAAAAAAAGTTTTTTATAAGACCGGGCAAGAGTCTCGATGAAATAATTAATGAATTAAAGCAGGAAGATGTGCTGGAGAGCCGTTTTATATTCAAGGTATACGTGAAATTATCAGGCAAGGAAGAAAAAATTATTTCAAAAAGGTATATATTTACAAGCGGTTTAAGTAACAGCGAGCTTCTGAACCTTCTCACCGACAGGAACATGGTGCAGATGGAGAAGTTCACCGTGATAGAAGGATACAGAATAAAACAAATCGGAAAAATAGCGGAAACAAAACTGCTGCTTTCGCAGGAAAGATTCATTCAGGAAGCCGGGAACGATTCGCTGATAAATATTCTTGGATTAAAGGGCAAGATTCGGAATCTCGAAGGATTTTTATTCCCCGAAACATACTACCTTCCGCTCGATGTGGATGAAAGGGGATTGGTCTTGATTTTATTCAACGAATTCAGGAAGAAAGTTCTGAACGATGAGGAATTAATGACTGATTTGAAGAAGTCAAAAAAGAGTTTAGTGGAAATAATTACAATGGCTTCCATTGTACAGGGAGAGACCAATTTAAAAGATGAAATGGGAAAAGTGTCCGGAGTGTATTATAACAGGCTGAAAAAAAATATGCGGCTGGAAGCTGACCCGACTATACAGTACATCCTGCCTGACGGGCCAAAGGTAAAGCTGAAATTCAGTGATTTGAAAATAAATTCTCCGTATAACACGTATCAGCATTTTGGTCTGCCGCCCGGCCCCATTAATAATCCCGGATTGTATGCGATTAAAGCGGCAATAAATCCCGATAAAAATAATTTCCTGTTTTTTGTTGCAACGGGAAACGGCGGACATAAATTCACGGAAAATTACAAGGACCATTTAAAAGCAGTGGAAGAATACAAGAAAAACACCGAAAAGAAAAGTGAACAATAAAGTTAAAATATTAATTAAAACTTTTTTCAGCCTTGATTTCAGGGATAAGGAAAACAAGGGGAAGAAAAAGTTTTTAGGAATTTTCATTTCATACCTTTTTGCGAATTCCGTTTTAACGCTTAATAATTATATTGCATTCAACAGGGAAAGTTTCATTATTCTTTCTTTTTCTACGGGTGTTTTTCTTCTTGTCTTTGTAATACTGAACGATTTTGCAAATCTTTTCTTTACAAAAAAACACATAGATGTGATGAGCTCGCTGCCGATAGATAATTCCGACCTGGTTCTGGGGAAATTTATTTCGGCATTTTTATACCTTAGTGTGTACGCACTGATAATTGCAATACCGCAGGTGATATTCTTCGGCCTGTACGGAAGTAATATTTTTGAAATGATTATGTTCTTAGCGGCTAACATGTGCTCGCTTTTTTTTATAACCGGAGCAATACTTATTTTATATACAGCAAGCCTTAAAGTATTTTCGGGCAAATCGAATATCATTCTCTATCTGTTTCAGTTTATTTTTTTCTTTTATGTGATATTCACGTCCAGCACGGCTTCCCGGATATCTGTTGAAAAGGCAGATTTGCTTTCGCAGGGATTTATAAAATACCTTCCCCAGTTTTATTTTGCGGCATCTGCCGGCAAGCCGCTGACTCTTGCGGCGTTGATTCTTTTAACGATTTTACTTTATGTCATATTTTATTTTTATATTAAAAAGAATTACCTGAAAATTTCTGCAATTATTTACGAACAAAAAGAAAAAACGCGCGGAAGTAAAAGCAAAAAGAGCTTGTGGATAAAATATAATGATTTTATGAGTAAAATATTTATAAGGAATAACGAGGAGAAAGCGTCGTATTATTTAACCCTGAACCAGTTAAGCAATTCCAAATCACTCAAGCTTAAATTCGTGCCATTGATATTTCTTCCTGTAATAGTATGCCTGATATCTGTTTTCACCAACACGGCTTCTCTGCCTGATGCCGGTAATGCACAAAACGGTCTTCTGGTAATTACTCCTTCAATCTCGTTTACATTCTTCATGTGCATTAAACTGCTCATCTCGGCGACAAAAATAGAAGATGAAAACTCTTCAGATACGGGATGGATGTATTCATCTTTACCGATTAACCTGCCCGGGAGAATTAAAAATGCGAATCTGAAATTCATCACTGTAAACTTTGCTTTCCCTTTGATAATAATATTGTTTTGCATAATAAATTTTAAAATAAATTTACTGTCATCTGTATTGAATCTTGCTTACATTTTTTCTGCATCTTTATTCGTAAACTCTCTGTTCTTATTGTTTGACAGGGTATATCCATTCAGTTTGGAGAGCACGAAATACAATTCCGCCTCTAAGCTCGGGGAAATACTTTTTATTATGCTGATTGCTGTAGGAATTTTTGTTGTTCAGATTTTTATATTTGAAAATGTTATATTTGTAGTAATTTCAATCTTATTGTTTCTCGTTATATCGAAAGTTATTAAACGTAAAGTTTTGCTTTAATAAGTTATCAACAAATAAAATATGGAAGCACAAGATAAACCTGAAGTAGCTGTTCCTCAGACGGAAACAAAACCGCTGGTAAAATCATTTAACGGAGAAGGTAAAAACGTTATACTCGGCATAACAGGCACGAGCGGGGCAATATACGGATTAAGGATGCTGAGAGCACTCATCAAAAGCGATTTCAATGTGGATTTAGTCCTTACGGAGTTTGCCCATTACACAATTTACAGGGAATGCGGGGTTGAATTAAAACCTGGTAATGTTCAGAATATTTTTCCCGAAATAATGATGAGGAAATCCACAGTATCTTTTCACAATAATCTCGATTTGAAATCCGAAATATTTATGAACTGGTACAATGCGTTCGGAATGATAGTCTGTCCCTGCTCGATGGATTATGTCGCGGGCATCGCAAACGGTGACGCCAAAAATTTAATCGAGAAATCCGCAGACTGGAGCTTTTCATATTCCAAACCATTAATAGTGGTTCCAAGGGAAACCCCGATTAATAAAATTCATTTGCGGAATATGGGGAAAATTATCGAAGCAGGCGGCAGGATTGTACCGGCAATGCCGAGCTTCGAGTATAATCCTAAGGATTTTAACGACCTTGCCGATTTTATTGCGGGCAAAGTACTGAATTTAATGATGCAAAGCGGCACAACACCGGCAGTTTAAATCCCTAATTTGACCGGGAAAATTTTATTTTAAGGGAATATGTTAAATATTTGATTTTTCTTTTATCTTTATTATATTAGACCAAAAATTACAAAGCAATAATAAACTAAAAAAGGGAGTATAAAATGTTTGGATTCGGAAAGAAAAATACGGATGACCCGAAAGAAGCTTTGAATAATGCCGACAAAGCTTTAAACAAAGGTGTTTCGGGTTTTATGGCAAAAACATTTATGGGCAAAGACTTCGTGGATAAAGCCAATGCCAGCCTTGATATGGCAAAGCAATATACGGATTATGACGGAAAGCATGCACAGTTAATGCAGACCGGGTTACCCGGAACTGCTGAAGTAGTAACAATCGCTGATACAGGCGCACTGGTCAATTTCAATCCTGTAGTAAAAATGAAACTGAAAGTTCAGCCGCAGTTCGGACCGCCATTTGAAACAGAAGTGCAGACGGCAGTTTCAAAAATCGCAGTACCAAGAGTCGGCGACAAAATTAACATTAAATATAATCCAGCAAACCAAACCGATCTGATAATTATTTAATGCCATAATAGTTTTTACAGATTATTAAAAAAAAATTATCCCGTTTTCATATTTTGAGAACGGGATTTTTTATTTGCCACGGAGGGTACTGAGAATTACAATAAAAAAAACGTTACCAAGCCTGAGCTTAGTAACGTGCATTAAAATTACAATAAAAAAACGTTCCCAATCAGGGGATTGGGAACGAGATTAATATAATTAGATATATAAAGCATTCAGCGAAATCAGTGAAATCATAGTAATCTGTGATTTACTTATCTTCCAGAGTTACTGTTTTCATTTTCACGTCTTCGACAGGTTTATCGTTCTGGCCTGTTTTTACTTTACCGATTTTTTCGACTACATCCATGCCAGATACGACTTCACCGAATATAGTATATTTTCCGTCGAGGTGAGGCTGGGGAGCAAGCGTGATGAAGAACTGCGAATCCTGTGAATTCGGTCTTCCTGTGTTTGCCATTGCAACAACACCTTCTTTATTGTGTTTCAGTCCGTTGTTGAATTCATCAGGAATGGTTTTTCCCGAGCCCTGTGTTCCCGTACCTGTCGGGTCTCCGCCCTGAATCATGAATCCTGAAATTACCCTGTGGAAAATTATACCGTTGTAAAAACCCTTGCTTACGAGTGCTTTAATCTGCTCGACTGTCTTCGGGGCTTTATCGGGGAATAATTTAATTTTTATTACGCCCATCGTGGTTTCGATTTTCATGATATTGCCGGCGGATTTATCATCTTTTTTTACATCTGAGTCGGCAGATTTAAGAGTATCTTTTTTCTGCTCGGTCGGAGGTGTCTGCTGTTTTACGGTATCAACTTTCTTTTCTTCGGTTTTCGGTTTTTCTTTTACTTCTTCTTTTTTACCGCAGCCTGAAATCAGGATTGCAAATGCGAATAATGAAATTACAAAAAGATTAAATAGTTTTGACATTTATTATCTCCTTATTGGTTAATGAAAATATTTTAATTCAATATTATTTCGTTACAACGCCGGAGCGTTGTAACGAGTGTTACTGATTATTCTTTATTCTTCTTCGAGTGTAACTTTTAACATTTTTACTTCATCAATCGGTCTGTCGCCGCCGCCTGTTTTTACATTTCCGATATTTGTTATCACATCCATTCCGTCCACAACTTCACCGAACACAGTGTATTTGCCGTCGAGGAATTCAAGCGGGGCAAGCGTGATATAAAACTGGGAGTCCTGCGAATTAGGCCTGCCTGAATTTGCCATAGCGACCATTCCCTTTTTACTGTGTTTCAGCTTATTGTTAAATTCATCGGGGATGCTTTTACCCGAGCCGCCCGTTCCCGTTCCCGTGGGGTCGCCGCCCTGTATAACAAATCCGGCAATTATTCTGTGGAAAATTATTCCGTCATAGAATTTCTTTCCTATTAGCTCTTTCAAATGTGCAACTGTGAGTGGTGCTTCGTCAGGATACAGTTTTATTTTAAACGTACCCATATTTGTTTCAACTTTCATAATGTTTTTATTGGTTAAATTGTTTTTTGTAGAATTGCAATTTAAAAATGTTATTGCAAATACCAGTATTAATAAATTAAAAATAATCTTCATAGTCAAAAATTAAAATTGTTTTAAAAATCTGACATCGTTTTCGTAGAACATTCTTATATCGGGAATGCCGTGCCTGATTAATAAAGTTCTTTCGATTCCCATTCCGAATGCAAAGCCCGAATAAACTTCGGGGTCGTAGTTTACGAATTTAAATACATCCGGGTCGACCATGCCGCATCCGAGAATTTCAAGCCAGCCTGTATATTTGCAGATTCTGCATCCCTTGCTTTTGCACAGGAAGCATTCTACATCCATTTCACCTGACGGTTCCGTGAACGGGAAAAAGCTTGGCCTTAATCGCGTTTTAATATCTTTTCCGAAAAACTCTTTTGCAAAGAAATCGAGCGTGCCCTTCAGCTCCCTGAATGTTACATTTTTATCAACATATAAACCTTCGACCTGGTGGAACATGGAAAGCGAGCGTGAGCTGATTGCTTCATTCCTGTAGCTTTTTCCGGGTACGATAACCCTTACAGGCGGCTGCTGGTTTTCCATTACGCGTATCTGACCTGGGGATGTATGTGTCCTGAGCAAATATTTTTTATCTTTATCCTTTCCGGAAATATAAAATGTGTCCTGCATATCGCGTGAAGGATGATAATCCGGTGTATTGAGTGCATCGAAGTTATGATATTCGTCTTCGATTTCAGGACCTTCATAAACCTTGAATCCTATGCGCTCGAAAATTTTTGTTATGTCTTCGAGTGCCTGAGTGAGCAGGTGTTTCGAGCCGGTGTTAAAAGTTTTACCGGGAAGAGTATAATCATCGATCATGCTGCCCTTTGTTTTCCCTTTCGAAATATATTTGCTTTTAACTTCGAATATTTCAATAGCGAAATTTTTTAAATCGTTCAGGGCTTTTCCGTAACTGCCTTTAATGCTTTTATCGATGTTCTTAAGATTCTCGAATAAATCATTGAGCAGACCCTTGCGGCTGAGATAGTACAGTCGGAATTCTTCCAGTGCTTCGGGGCTTGTGATTTGAGAAGCCTTTTCTTCGATTTCCTTTTTAAATTTTTCTAAATTGTCAATCATTTAAAATTTATTTAAAACACGTAAAACCGGCGTGTTATTAATAAAAAGTAATTATAGTAAAGACGGATAAATATTAAAACTCAAAAAAAAAGCGGATTATCGAATCCGCTTTTAAGTAATAAATATAAAAATATATTAACTCATAGCGACTTTAACTATTTCGTTAAATGCTTCCATGTTATTGTACGCCAAATCGGCAAGGGTTTTCCTGTTAATGTTAATGTTTTTATCGTGTAATGCACCCATCAGTTTCGAGTAAGATGTGTCGTTCATGCGTGCTGCAGCATTAATACGCGCTATCCACAGGCTTCTGTAGACACGTTTTTTTAATTTTCTGTCGCGATAGGAATGCACCATCGCTTTATCAACTGCATTTTTGGCGATTGTGTAGACTTTGCTTCTTGCACCGAAAAAACCTTTTGCCTGGTCAAGTATACGTTTTCTTCTTCTGTGTGAAGCTGCTTTGTTTTTAGCTCTTGGCATTGTAACTCCTTAAATAAATAATTTTTTAAAATTGAGGCACAGAAAAATTCTGTTTTGAAACCTCTTCTTGTTAAATTGTCTCCGCAAAAAAACAGGAAACATTATTCCGCGAGAATCATTCTCTTGACTCTCTTGGAATCACCGTCAGAGACGGTTGTGGCAGTTCTTAAATTTCTCTTGCGCTTAGCAGATTTTTTAGTCAGGATGTGACTTTTATATGCTTTTTCTCTTTTTATTTTACCTGTGGCGGTTACTTTAAATCTTTTTTTTGCCGCACGGTTTGATTTCATCTTAGGCATTCAGAAAAAATATCCTTTCTAATTTGTTTTATTCTTTATTTATATCATCCGCTTTTACTATCGGAGCGGGTTTTAATTTATTTTCTTTCTCTAATTTTGCTTTATAAGTTACTATCTTATTTCTGTCCGGTACAAGATAAGTTGTCAGCATTTTTCCTTCGAGTTTCGGAGGTGATTCAATTTTNNTGCGTTATCATCCTGCCTTTAAATATCACCGTTGCTTTTATTTTGTGTCCATCCATTAAAAATTGTTTCAGGTGTCTTGTCTTAAAATCTATATCGTGCGTATCCGTGTTGGCATTAAACCTGATTTCTTTCACTGTCATTACTACCTGGTTTTTCTTCTGCAGTTTTTCCTTCTTTTGTCTTTCATAGTTGTATTTTCCGTAATCTATGATTTTACAAACCGGGGGTTTTGCATTTGCAGAAATTTCTACAAGGTCGAAACCTTTTGAGGAAGCAATTCGAAGTGCTTCAGCCGGAGTCAGAATTCCGAGCGAGCCGCCATCTTCATCTATAACCCTGATTTGATAAGCTGTGATTTCGTGATTTACCCGCTCTCTGTATCTTTTGTCTTTAATTAAATGTCCCTTTCTTTAATTTAAAAAAA
>PMIW01000210.1 GCA_003158365.1 Ignavibacteriota bacterium
AAAAAACGTACTCCTCTTTATAATCACGATCCTTATAATTCGGTTATTTTAACAGATATACCTGGTACAGTTAAATTTATAGATTTAATAGATGGTGTAACTCTTCAGCAGGTCACAGATGAACAGACTGGTCACGTTCAGAAAGTTGTTATTGAATCTAAAGATAAAAATCTGACGCCTAGTATTTCTTTTGAATCTCCCAATAAAGAGAAAAAATCTTTCAACCTCCCGACTAGATCTTATTTATCTGTCGAAGAGGGCGAGAAGATCGGTGCTGGTACTATTCTGGCTAAAATTTCGAAGCAAACAACAAAGAGTCGCGATATTACTGGCGGTCTTCCAAGGGTTACTGAACTCTTTGAAGCAAGAAGTCCTCAGGAATCATCAATCGTTTCTGAGATTGAAGGTATGGTTAAATTTGGAGCACGAAAAAAAGGTTCAAGAGAAATTATGATTATAGCTCCGGATAAATCGGATGAAAAGAAATATAATGTTCCTCTTGGAAAACATATTCTCGTCCAGGAAAGTGATGAAATTCCTGCAGGTGAAAAGATAACCGATGGTCCGATAAATCCGCATGATATCCTTAAAATAAAGGGTACAAGTGCGGTTCAGGAATATCTTGTTAATGAAATTCAGGATGTTTACAGACTACAGGGAGTTAAAATAAACGATAAGCATATTGAAGTTATTGTAAGACAGATGCTTCAAAAAGTTAAAGTCACAAGCTCCGGAGATACAAACTTCCTCGAAGGCGATGTCGTTCACAAAAACCTCTTTGCTGACGAAAATGAAAAACTGAAAGGAATGGTAGTTGTAGTAGAAAAAGGCGGAAGCGATGCAGTAGTTAAAGGTGAAAAACTGCCGAAGAAAGTCGTTAAGGAATTAAACATCGGTTTGAAGAAAAAAAGCAAAGACCTTGTCAAATCCCGTGAAGCAGTTCCTGCTACGGCAGATGCGGTTATGCTTGGTATCACTCAGACTTCCCTTACAACCGATAGTTTCTTGTCAGCGGCATCATTCCAGGAAACCACAAGGGTTCTTACTGATGCAGCTATCAAGGGAAAAGTTGACACTCTTAACGGTCTAAAAGAAAACGTTATTATCGGCCAGCTTATCCCGGCAGGTACCGGACTTAAGAAATACCGTGAAATATTAGTTTCTCACAAAGATAAACATATGATGGATGATGAAGCTGCAGTAGCAACTAAGGCTGCAGAAGAAGCCGAACCTGAAAAAGAAAAGAAAGTGAGAAAGACAAGAGCTAAAGCAAAAAGCGAAGAATAAATTAAAATATATTTAAATAAAAAAGCCCGCCAATGGCGGGCTTTTTTATTTGTGGAAATTATTTACATAAGCTAATATAAGTGTAACAGCAAGCGTCAAATAAACTGCGTAACTTAGAATTACAGCCGTCAAACCTTTTATGGCCCCGGATAATTTCATGCTCCCGGAAAATCTCATAGATGCAAAAGTCAGGAAAATAATATTAAAGACTATCGGAACAGCCCATAGTTTTACGTACATTAATGACAGGAACATGAATATTATGGAAATGATAAGAGTAATTGAAATCCAGTAAAATGAAACTGAAAGGCTTTCCGCAAAATTAATTCCGGTTTTTTTCCTGTAAAACAAGTAAAAGAAAAAAGCAAAGAATAAAGGTATCAGGTAATCAAAATACTTGATGTTCTGGTCAATTAATTGCTGCATCAAAATAAGTTCCTTTTTATCATCCGGGTTGTTCTGATTTACTGAATTAGTATATGAAAAATAATTCTTGCTCAACCAGTGAAAAATCAAGACATGAAATGTCTGCCAGGAAAGGAAAAATTTGTAAGGTTTGATTAGAGATTTTCTGGCTCCTGTAATGTAATTCTTTGCTGTTCTCCCGGGCCACATAATTAACTGCCTGATGGTGTTTATACTCGGGTTTTCCAGATGAAGTAGCTTATGTGTGCTGTCTTTGAAAACAAGCCTCACGGTCATTCGCTTCGGCGCAACCTCCTGTCCGCATCCGGGACAGTATTTTCCCGCAGATTCCGCTCCGCAGTTAACACATTTTATCATATCAATAATTTGTACTGAAAATTCAAAAATTATAAAGCAAAATAACCATTATTCTGTTCGAATTCAAATAATAAAAAAAGCTTTGCTCAATACTTTTAGCAAAGCTTCTTTTATTTTTAACTCTTACCTTTTATTTATAATTTGCTATCTTTTATTCTCTTATCTATTATTTGCTATTTGTTATTTGATCAGAGCCATCATTTTTGTATCCATCCTCACTCAGTCCGCAAACAGTGAATAATAATAAATTCCCGAAGCCAGATTACTTCCGATAAAATTCACTTCATAAGTCCCGGGTTTTTGTTTATCATTTACCATACTCTGAATTTCTTTCCCCAAGATATCAAATACTTTTAAATTAATAAAACTATTTTTTGTTATTTGATATCGGATATTTGTCGAGAGGTTGAAAGGATTTGGAAAGTTTTGATATAACAGGTAATCTTTAGGGACATCTGAATTTATATTCCTTATTGTACTAGGTATTATATTATTACATTTTAGTAACTTCCCGTAATCTCCTGCAACCCAGATGTTTTTGCCAAATGATGTTATAGAATTAAATCTGGTATTCGTAAGATTTGTATTCTGCCATGTTGTACCACCGTTAGTGCTTGCCCAGAAACCTCCGATTTTATCAACTAAATAAACACAATTATTATTTGTGCAAATAATGCTTTCGTAGAGTTCATTACTGGCAATATTTTCAGTATAGTTTAATACACTATTCCAGTTTAAGCCTGAATTTGTTGTTTTATATAAAATATGGTAAGTGTAAAAATTACCTTGAAATCCGTGTATTTCATTTCCATCAGAATAACCGGTATTTTCGTTAATAAAACTTATAAAATTTGGTAAATTACTGTATGTATAAATATACGACCAATTTGATCCTCCATCAATTGTATTTAATATTTTATAATATGTAGCTGTACTATATTCTTCACGAATAATGCAATATCCGGTGATTGTGTTTGGGAAATTAAAATTTATAAGGAATCTGTTACCAAATATTTGATATATATTTGTCCAATTAATTCCAGAATTTGTTGTTTTGAATATACAGCTGTCACTTATAGCATAACCAATTCCTGAATCAAAAATTTTTATTTCCTTTATATTGACATTTAAATTGGAAACCAACCAACTGGTTCCTGAATTACTTGTTTTTAAAATTTTCTTATTATTTGTTCCAAACCACCATGTATTTGAATTAAGAAAAAACGATGATATAATTATATTACCTGCAAATAAATTTGTATCTAAACAAGACCAGTTATAACCACCATTTGTCGTTTTAATAATTACATTATCCGGAGCAAAACAAAATAAATTTAAAGTATCGACAGCTGTTATATTTTTAATATTTTTACTACTAACAGAATTTTGAAAAAGAGACCAATTAAAACCTGAATTTGATGTTTTTACTAATACACCGTTATTTCCTCCGATAAAAATATTAGAAGTATCTATAACATTAATACAGTTTGGATTGAAATCAGGATAATAATTTTTTGCAATCCAATTAAAACCAAAATTTGTGGTTTTTGCAAAACCGTTATTTCCTGCTACAAATCCTGTATTATTATTAATAAATTCAAAATTTCCTATTCCATAAACATTAGTCCAATTTACTCCTGAATTTGTTGTTTGATAGACATTGTTATTAAAATTTATTAATCCATTTAAAGAATCTTTAAAAATGATATTTAACGGAGGAGTGTAAAAATTGTTTGAATTATTGAAATGAAATGTATTTACCCAGTTATTTCCCGCATTTGTCGTCCTATTAATGTACAAATCAGTTGTGGGTGGAGGAATAAAGACATATTTATACGCGATTTCCCATCCTGTATTATTATTAATAAAATAAGATGAATAAATATCATATAAATATGATGCCGAATCAGAAAATACCCAGTTATTCCCGCCGTTTGTAGTTTTTAATAAGTACTTTGCAGTAACATATCCTGTATTTGAATTTAAAAAATATATATGCGTTATGCTATTTGGATTTGGAATTGTTTTATAACTCCAGTTAATTCCTGAATTTGTAGATTTTACTAAAATTCCCGCGGTTGTTCCAAGCCATATTGTCGTATTTAATGAGTCAAATTTATAAACAGCTGCGTAAGAAGTTTCATAAGTAGAATCAAATAAATAGGGGACCCAATTATTACCTCCATTGGTAGTTTTATAATTTTTAGCATAATTACAGAAACACCAGCCAGTGTTACTGTTAATAAATTTAATTACATTTATGTTGTTTGGAATGTTATATGGATTTTGCCAAACCCATTGTGAAAAAGAAAAATTGGAAATAAATATTATAATAATAAAGAAAGTCAAAAATATTTTTTTCATAGCAAATCTCCTTTTGTAAATCTGTTATTGTGCTGATATAAATGTAGATATAAAATATTATAGTATCAAATATCTACCTTGCTAAGAAATAAAAATATACAAACAAAACCACCGATACGAATGCGGCAAATGTAAAATAACTCAGAAACACCATTAGTACACTTTTTAAAATCCCTTTGAATTTCGGCATCTTTGCAAATTGCATAATTGCAAAAACAAGATAAATAAAATTCAAAAGCAGTCTAGCATTCCAGATTCTGATATCAATTAAGGATAATAGCATCAGCACAATCCCAAAAACCAGCGTAGTTCCTATCCAGTAAAAGGACAGGGCAATGCTCTCCGCATAATTAATACCTGTTTTCTTTTTATAAAACAGAAAAAAATACAATGCAAAGAACACAGGCATGAAATAATTAAAATAATTAATATATGCATTTATCGCGTGCTGCATTTGGATGATTTTTTCCTGCATTGTTCCCGCTGAATTTATTGTAAAATTCAGGAATGCAAAATATTGCCCGCTCATCCAATGGAATATCAAAACATATACAGTCTGAATGAAAATAAAGTAAGTGAAGGGTTTTACTACGGATTTCCTTTGTCCCGAAATGTAATACTTTACTGTATCACCGGGCTTCAATAGTATTTGTTTAAATGTCTTTAATATAGAATTCTCCCAGTGCAGAATGCCGTGAGTGACATCGTGGAATATTGTTTTTACCTCGAGACGCTTAAATTCGATTTCCTGTCCGCAATCAGGACAGTATTTACCCGCAGATTCCGCTCCGCAGTTTAAGCATTTTTCCATTTATAAAAAAAATTATAATTTACTATTTTAATAAAATCATTCTTTTAGTATCAAACCTATACCCGTCAACATATAACGAATAAAAATAAAACCCCGTCGCAAGATTACTTCCGCCAAAACTTACTTCATACGTCCCCGCAGATTGTTTCTCATTTACTAATGTTGCCACTTCTTTACCGAGAATATCAAATATCTTTAAAGTAATAAAACTTGTCGAAGACCCGCCGTGGCGGGCTATCTGATATTTGATATTTGTTGTAGGGTTGAACGGATTTGGGTAATTCTGCGACAGTGAAAATGATGCGGGAGTTTCAGAGTTATTATTATTAACATCGTTAATTAATTCCGAGAGCGGTCTGCGCCAGAGTGTATCATTATCTATTCCGGCAAAGACATAATTGTTTGCAATTAATAATACTCTAACTATTGGATTTGTCCAAAATCCTTCGTTTTTTTGAATCCAGCTTGTACCACTATTCGTTGATACAAAAACTCCGTTATAAAGTGTTCCGGCAAATATATTATTACCGCTCACTGCAATCGAATGTACTCTTTTATTATTTAAAGCAGTTTGTGCCCAACTAAAACCATTATTTGTTGATTTGAATATGCCACTGTCTAATGTACCGGCATATACATCATTACCATTAACTGCAAGAGATAAAACATATTGATTATTTAAAGCGGTTTGAATCCAATTTGTACCGTTATTTGTAGAATAAAATACTCCGCTGTCAATTGTTCCTGCAAATATTTTATTTTCATTTGCTACTAAGGAATTAATGATTACATAACCCCATGAACCTACTATCCAGTTCAGTCCATTATTGGTTGTTTTCATAATCTTTCCGAATATATCCATAGTAATTCCGGCAAGTAAATTGTTTTCGCTGACTGCTAATGCAGATATGTTTTCATTTGTCAAACTTGTCGGGTTCCAGCTTGTACCTGTGTTAGTTGATACATAAACTCCTTTATAAGAAGTTCCCGCGTATATATCATTCCCGCTAACGGCAAGTGAACGTACCCCACTGTTATTTAAAGAAGAATATATCCAGCTTAATCCGTTATTGGTAGACAGATTAACACCCATGCTTGTTCCTGCAAAAATACTATTCCCGCTGTTTGCAAGGGAATTTACAAATGAACCGTATACTCCATTGCATCGCACCCACTGGCACATACAATTTTCAATGTTCAATGTACAATGTACAATTAGGCATGTTATAACAAAAAGTAAAAATTTGTTTTTCATTTCTTTGTAAATTAATTTGAAAAAACTTACAAAAGAACTTAAGTGGTCTGCTGAAAAGCTCCAATTCACAAAAATTGATAAATTATCAATAATAGAAAAGGTTAAAATCAATGTACAATTTGCAATGTATAATGTATAGTTTTTTAAATCCGTATATATAATAAAACATTAAATATTAATTATGATTTTGTTTAGTATTTACGATTTAGAATTTATTATTTTTAGAATTCAAATTCTCAATATTCCTTTTCCATTTTCAGACCAAAGTGGGGGACTCCCACAATTCCCATACCATAGTCTCAAAATAAGTCCCTAAAAAATAATGAAATTGATGAAAAAAAAGGTTTGACTTTTAATTTAAAATGATTATTTTTGTATAAGTGGGAGAAAGTGGGGGAAAGTGGTAAAGCTCCCCAAATTTTGTACAAAAATAAACCAAATTTTAACTAATGTTCCAAGGGCACTCAATATGTAGTCTGGACGCAAAATCACGGCTCGTGCTACCCTCGAAGTTTCGTAAATATATGAAATCCGAAGCTAACAATAAACTCATTCTTACACGGGGTATGGACGAATGCATTTTGCTTTATCCGCAGGATGAATGGGATAAAGTAAAATCGGTTTTGCTGAACTACAATGTTTTTAATGCCGAGCAAAGATACTTTATGCGGGAATTCCTTTTCTTCGTGAATGAGTGCGAGCTCGATTCACAGAACAGGATTCTCCTTCCTGCGCAATTGACTGAATTTGCTCACGTTAAAAAAGAAGTGATTGTCATGGGAATGCTAGATAAAATTGAAATCTGGGACCCGGATACGAAAAAATCTTATGATGAAAAACGTTACGGCACATACGAAGATATAGCCCAGAAGGTTTCTGAAACAATTCTAAACAAAAAATTTGATATTCAAAATTAAAATAATTTTTGGGTACTGATTTTCATATCCCCGTTCTTTTAAATAATGCGGTTGAACTATTGATTAACCCGGTAATACAAGAACACACTCTGATAGATGGTACAACAGGCGGCGGCGGTTACTCGAAAAGGATTTGCGAAACTTGCAGTTCACTGAAACTTTTAATCTGCTTCGATAAAGATTTAAATGCACTCACTTACAGCAAACAAAATCTTTCGGCAGTTTCGGACAGGATTAAATTCGTGAATGAAAATTTCGCAAATATAAAAAAAGTCACACAGGAGCTTGGAATCAACAAAATTTCAGGTCTGATTCTCGACCTCGGACTTTCGAACTACCAGCTGACCGATGAAGAAGGGTTCAGCTACCTTAGAAACACCCCCCTCGATATGAGGGCTGATAAGAGAAAGAAATTAACTGCGGCAGAAGTTATTAACTCTTATGATAAGGAAAGCTTAAACGGGATTTTCAGGGAATTCGGTGAAATTGGGAATGAAGAGAGATTATCGAATGCAGTTATCAAATCAAGAAAAAGGAATGAAATTGAGACCACATTTGATTTGAACGAGGTAATCNNATATACCAGGCAATCAGAATCGAAGTGAACGGCGAACTGGAAGATTTAAAAAAGGTTCTGGAAGACTCCTTCGGACTGCTGGAAAATGGAGGAAGACTTGTGGTGGTCTCTTACCACTCGCTGGAAGATAGAATTGTGAAGAATTTTATAAAAGAAAAAGCCTTTATCCCGTCTGTATCAAAATACAGCAGGGATGCTACAGAAAAACAAGAAAGATTCAAAATTTTGACAAAAAAGGCGCTTTTGCCGGATGGGATTGAAGTGAATTCAAACCCGAAATCACGAAGCGCAAAATTGAGAGCGGCAGAGAAAAATGGATAATATCAAAACACCGGATAAAAAAGTTAAAAGAAGAATTTCAATTTTTCAGTTGTTAATCTTCCTGTTCATTTTATCGGGTGTTATTGTTTTCTACATAAATAACATCATTGCCGTAAACCAGCTGATTGGCAAAAATAATGAGCTGAAAGATGCAATCAATAAAACTGTACAGGTGAATTACACTTACCAGATTGAAATAGAAAGGTTAAGCAGTTATGACAGGATTAAATCACTTGTAACGGATAAATTCGGTCTCAAATTATCCGATACGGTTGCAAAAAGCAACGATTATTTAATAATAAATAAATCGGAATTCTGATAAATGTACAATTTTCCAAATAAACCGCAGAAAGAAATCAACAAAAAAAGAAGGATGAATATCTTTCTTTTCGTATTTCTGCTTGGTTTTCTGGGAATTGCCGCAAGGCTTGTACAAATACAGGTGATAGATTCCGAAAAATATATTTATGTTGCCAAAAAGCAATCGCAATCACGTGATATAATAGTACCGCCGAGAGGATTGATATTCGACAGGAATATGAATCCGCTCGTATCAAATCAATATAAAATTACTGTATCTGCTGACCCTTACAGGATAAAATCACCCGACAGTGTAGCAACTATTTTGTCTGAAATTTTCAAAAGAAACAGAAACGAATATTTAGAGCTCCTTCAAAATAAAAACAATCCTACGGTTTACCTCGAAAGAAAGTCAGACCTTCAGGATTTAAAGGGACTGGATACTTTGAAGATTGACGGGCTTAATATTATTACTGAGCCGTCGAGATTTTACAATTACGGCTCGCTTGCTTCTCAGATAATTGGTTTTACCAATATGGAAAATAAAGGGGTCAGCGGAGTAGAGCTTGCATTTAATAAGGAACTGACAGGTCAGGAAGGCTACCTGATTATGCAGAAGGACGGGAAAGGGAATAAGAGACCCGATTTGAGTTATACTCAAAGAGAACCTGTGCAGGGTGATAATATAATTTTAACGATAGATAAGAATATCCAGCAGCTTGCAGAAGAGGAACTTGAAAACGGTGTAAAATATTTTAGCGCGGAAAAAGGCAAAGTAGTTGTGATATCGGTAAAAACAGGTGAAATACTTGCGATGTCTTCTTTCCCGACTTTCAATCCGAATACAATTTCTGCGGAAGATACAGTAGGGATGAAGAACTCGGTAGTATCCGATATTTATGAACCGGGTTCAACTTTTAAAATTATAACCGCTGCGGGAATTCTCGAAGAAAATTTATTAACCGAAAATTCAGTAATACCGGTTGATAATGGTTCTTACACTATATATGGAATGAAGATTACAGATACTCACACAGCATCTTCCATGACTTTCCAGCAGATAATAGAATTTTCGAGCAATGTGGGAGTTTCAAAACTTTCCGAAAAACTCGGAACTGAAAGATTTTATAAATATGCCAGAGATTTTGGTATCGGGATTTATACTGGTGTCGAACTAAGAGGAGAAAACAAAGGATACCTGAAACGCCCTGTTGACTTTACTCCCGGCTCGCTTCAGTTCATGTCTATCGGATATCAGGTCGCCGTGAATTTGCTTCAGCTTTCGATGGCATATGACTGCATTGCGAACCAGGGAATGCTTATGAAACCGATGATAGTGAAAAAAGAATTATCTCCGAACGGACAGGTAATGCTTGAGAATTTCCCGTCAACCGTAAGACAGGTTGTTTCGGTACAGACTGCAAAGAGATTGTCACAGATGTTCCTCGGTGTCGTTGAAAGAGGAACCGGTACAGATGCAAAGGTTAATGGCGTGAATGTCGCGGGTAAAACCGGTACTGCTCAAAGAATTGTACAGGGTGAATATTCAAGCAGCTCACATAATTCCTCTTTCATCGGATATTTCCCGGTTGAAAATCCTGTGATTTTAATAGCTGTTGTTTTGGATGACCCGAAATCAGGAGAGTACTACGGCGGAAAAGTAGCCGCTCCTGTATTCCAGAAGATTGCAACAAGGATTTTAAATTATGCAGGTAACAATATAAATACCACAGATTTCCTGAATGTTTCGTTCGATAAAAATTTAAATACCCAGCAGCCGAACTCACAGGAAACAAAAGGTGATTTCAAAACCGTTCCTGCCATGCTCGAGATGAATATTGAAAGTGCAATTGAAATTCTGAAAGAAAGAAAGATAAAATTCGAAGTAGAAAATTACAATAAAAAAGATAAGGATGCATCGGTAAGATTTGTGGTTTCGGAACAAATCCCGAAGCCGGATGAGAAAATTTCTGCAGGTGAAAATGTAGTTGTGAAGTTAAAAGTGAAAGAAGTTACATTCAGCCAGACTAAATCACAAAAAGTGCCTGATGTAAAAAATATGAGTTTAAGAAAAGCAATTAACAAAATGATATCGGAAGGATTTGTGGTGGAAATAGTTGGCAGCGGCGAAGTAGTTGACCAGATACCAAAACCGGGCAATGAAGTTGTAGGCAAGAGCAAAGTTATATTGATCTGCAAAAATGAATTATAAAATGAGATACTCAGAATTATTAAATATTGCAGGAATAGATTCCAAAACCGTAAAAGATTTTACGGTCAAAGGTCTTGCTTATGATTCCAGGAAAATAAAAGAAGGGTTTATTTTCTTTGCTATAAAAGGATATAAAGAAGACGGAAATAAGTATGTACCCAAAGCCATAGAGGACGGGGCAAAAGCGATTATTACAGATTTTATTACTGAAAAAGATTTTGTGGAAGAAATATCCGATGAAATCAATATTATAGGTGTAGATGATGTAAGAAAAGTGATGGCACAGATTGCATATGCATATTACGGTAAGCCTTCGGAGAAAATAAAATTAATCGGTGTAACAGGTACTAACGGAAAAACAACAATAACATATTTACTAAAACATATATTCGAAGCAGCAGGATTCAAATGCGGTCTGGTCGGGACAATCGACTACGTGACAGGAGCGAGCAAGAAGGAATCAAGATTGACTACACCCGATTCAATTGAAATTAACTCAATGCTCAGGGAAATGGCTGACACGGGAATTGATTATTGTTTTATGGAAGTCTCTTCGATTGCATTGGTACTTCACAGAGTATTTGGACAGAAATTTTCCGCAGGGGTTTTCACGAATCTGACAAGTGAGCATCTTGATTTACATAAAAATATGCAAAACTATTTTGATGCAAAGAAAATATTATTTGATTATTTGGATGAAACCGGTTTTGCGGTATCAAACCTTGATGACAGGTATGGATTTGATATAATTAAACAAACGAAAGCGAAGAAAATTTACTACACGATGAAATCGGATGCAGATTATAAAGCAGTAAATGAAAAGATTTCCATGGAAGGTCTTTCGTTCGATATTTTATGCAGGGAAGGTAAATATAATATAAATTCGAATCTTACCGGAAGATTTAATATATACAATTTACTGGCTGCTGTTTCACTTGCGCGTTCTTTGAATATTGATTTTGAGACTATCCAAAAGGCAATATCTGGCTTCGGTGCAGTTAACGGACGATTCAATAAAATAGAACTGCCGAATAAAGCTTATGCAGTGATAGATTATTCACATACTTCGGATTCACTGAAAAATGCAGTCGAATCCGCAATTGAAATCAGGAATATGAATCCCGAAAAAGGAAGAGTGATTACAATTTTCGGATGCGGCGGAAACAAAGACAGGACAAAGCGTCCTGTGATGGGTGAAATTGCCACATCTCTTTCAGATTATACTATTATCACTTCTGATAATCCGAGATTCGAAGACCCGATGGACATTATTAATGAAATTCTGGAAGGCGTAAAGACAAAAGGTAATTATGAAATAGACGCGAACCGAGAAACTGCAATTAAAAAGGGAATCGAAATATCGAGAAAAGGGGATATAATTCTGATATGCGGAAAAGGTCATGAGACGTACCAGGAAGTGAAAGGCGTGAAATCACATTTTGATGATAAAGAAATGATAGAAAAATATTCTAATCTGGCAAAATAAAAATGATAAGCACAAGAGACATATTAAAGCTTAACAGCAAAAAAATTAATTTTGAAAAAATCAATTTCAAGAATTTTCTTTATGTATCAATTGATTCAAGAGATATAAGAAAGAATGTTTTATTTATTGCTATTAAGGGTGAAATAACAGACGGTCATAATTATTTGAGCGACGTATTTAAAAAAGGTGCGGCAGCTGCAATCGTAAATGAAAACTGGTATAACAAGAATAAAAACAAATTTAAGGGAAAAGTATTTATAGTCGTAAAGGAGACAATAAAATCTCTTGGCGAGCTTGCGAAAATTCATTTGCAGAGATTTACAATTCCGGTTCTGTTTGTTGGCGGCAGCAACGGTAAAACAACAACTAAAGATTTAATAGCATCTGTTTTATCGAAGGGATATAATGTATTAAAGAATGAAGGAAATTTAAATAATCACATAGGATTGCCTCTGACTATACTTAAACTGGACAGCTATCACAATATGTGCGTGCTGGAAGCAGGAAGCAATCATTTTAATGAAATAAAATATTTATGCGAAATCGTAGAGCCGGGATACGGGCTGGTAACAAATATAGGCAGGGAACATCTCGAGTTCTTCAGGAATCTCGACGGTGTTGCAAAAGAAGAGTTTTCGCTTTTTGATTATTTAATAAAAAAGAATAATCAGGGATTATGCTTGATGAATTTTGATGATGCCTGCACAAGGAAATATTTTGCAAAGAAAAAACCTTTAAGGTGTTTTTCTTATTCATACAATTTTGAAACAGATGTAAAAGCAAAATTTGTAAAATACACGGAAAATTTTGAACCTGTTATACAATTGAAATATAACGGAAAAACAATTGTGACAAGGGTCAGCACTTTTGGAAAGCACTCTGTTTATAACGCTCTGGCAGCGGCTGCAGCAGGATTGTATTTCGGTATAAGTCTGAATCAGATTAAATCGTCGCTTGAGAATTATGAACCTGCAAGTTCGAAGCGAATGGAAACTGAAAGAAAAAACGGATTATTGATTATTAACGATGCTTATAACAGCAATCCCGACTCCGTAAAACTCGGACTCGAGACTTTAATGGAATACAAAGCAAAAGGGAAAATTCATATTGTATTAGCGGACATGCTTGAGCTCGGCAAAAGCAGCAGAAAAGAACATTTTGAAACAGGAAAGCTGATAAAAAAAATGAAATTCGAAAACCTCTGCACTTTTGGAAATGAAGCAAAGAATGTTTTCATCGGTGCCAAAGGATTAAAAAATAATTTTTACTTTGAAACAAAGGAAGATTTGACAAATTACCTGTTAAATATATTAATAAAAGGTGATGTGATATATTTCAAAGGTTCCAGGGGAATGAAGCTTGAAGAAGTTGTGGGAAAAATATCAAGCGGGTTTTAAAAAAATAAAAATTACTAATTATTAATTATTAATTACTATTTAAATTGTTATACTACTTAGCAGAATACATAAATTCATTGTGGCATCCGCCCGGGTTCGATGTGTTCAGGTATCTGACATTTCGTTCGGCAATTTCTGCCATAACTGCTTTGATATTTAGTTTTTTTATCGGCCCCATTATAATAAAAATATTAAAGAAGAAGCAGATTGGTGAAGCAAAAAAAGAAGACGGACCGCAATTTCACTGGTCAAAAGCAGGAACCCCGACAATGGGTGGACTGATAATATTATTCTCCGTTTTAATTCCAGTAATTCTATGGGGAGATATAAAAAATATCTACATAATCCTGATGTTATTTGTCACCATATCACTTGGATTGGTTGGATTTCTTGATGATTATCTTAAAGTCGTGAAGAAATACAAAAAAGGACTGCTTGCAAAATATAAATTACTCGGGCAGGTAACAGTCGGTTTAATCGTCGGTTTTGTAATTTATTTCCATCCCCATTTCGAAGGGATTAATACAATTACAACAATACCGTTTTTAAAAAATTACGAATTTGATTTTTCACTGTTCTATATTCCGATAATTGTTCTTATAATCACTTATACCTCTAACGCAGTTAATCTTACGGACGGTCTGGACGGGCTTGCAACGGGAACAGTCGGAATTGTGGTTTTTGCAATCGGTATAATTGCTTATGTATCTGGTAATATTGAAACAGCAAAATATCTGAATATAATTTACCTGAGAGGAAACGGTGAGCTGATAGTTTATTGTGCGGCATTAACCGGCGCAGCACTTGGATTTCTCTGGTATAATTCACATCCGGCGCAGGTATTCATGGGTGATACTGGCTCGCTTGCACTCGGAGGTGCTGTCGGTACGCTATGCATTCTTGTTAAAAAGGAATTTTTGCTTCCTTTGCTCGGCGGAATATTTTTTGCCGAAACGGTATCAGTAATTTTACAAAGATATTATTTCAAATATACTAAAAAGAAATACGGTGAAGGCAGAAGAATTTTTAAGATGGCGCCTTTACATCATCATTTTGAAATGAAGGGAATTCCGGAAGATAAAATAGTTGTAAGATTTTATATAATTGCAATATTACTTGCAATAATGGCATTGGCAACATTTAAAATCAGGTAAAAAATTGAAAAAATCTGAAGTAAATAAATATTCGTTTGTAATTCTCGGGGCAGGCAGAAGCGGTATAGGTGCTGCAAAACTGCTGAAGAAAAACGGTGCAAAAGTTTTTTTAAGCGATAACACTGCTCGAGAAAAACTGATGTATTTCGATGAAAAAACATTAAATGAATTCGATATTCCGTTTGAACTCGGGGGACATACGGATAAAATATATGAATACGATATTTTCGTAAAAAGCCCGGGAATTCCGATGAATAGCGAAGTCATAAAAAAAGCTTTAAGCCTTAATAAAAGAGTTTTAAGTGAAATTGAAATCGCATACTGGTTCTGCGAGTGCCCGATTATTGCCGTGACAGGTACGAACGGAAAAACAACAACGACGGTATTAACGGGTGAAATTTTCAAAAAAGCCGGAATCGATACGAAGGTTTGCGGTAATGTCGGCCTTGCGTTCTCGGAAGTTGTGGAAGATGTAAATAAAGATTCTATAGTTGTTTTGGAGACGAGCAGTTTCCAGCTCGAAAGCATTGAAAGCTTCAGGCCTGCAGTTTCTTTGTTTCTGACTTTTACTCCCGACCATATAGACTGGCATGGCTCAATGGATAACTATATGAAGGCAAAACTGAAAGTGAATATTAATCAGACCGGTCAGGATGCAATAGTATATAATTATGACGATGAAAAAATTAATAAGCAAAAATATAATTTCAAAAGCAATCCGGTTGCATTCAGCATTGAAAAAAATCTGGAAAACGAAGGCCTGACATCAGGGTGTTATTCGGTTAATAATGATATTGTCTTTTTTAACAAGAGTAAAAACGAAAGAACTATGATTATGAAAGCCGATGATATTTTTATAAGAGGAAAACATAATCTAAGCAATTCTCTAGCGGCAATATCTGCGGCAAAAGTATTCGGAGTGAACAATCATGCGATTAAAATGACTTTAAAAAATTTCAAAGGTGTCGAGCACAGGATAGAACCTGTAAGGGAGCTGAACGGAGTCAAATTTTTCAATGATTCAAAGGCTACTAATTTCGATTCGCTTTACGTAGCCCTCGAAAGCTTTGAAAAAAATATCATTCTGATTATGGGCGGTAAAAAAGGCGACAATAAGTTTGAACTGGTAAAGGATTTTATTTCGAAAAGGGTAATAAAGATTTTTGCTATAGGGCAAAGCAGCGATGCAATTTACGATTATTTTAAATCTGTTGTAAAAGTTGATAAATCCAAAACTCTCGGCGAAGCTGTCGAAAAATCATTTGAATTTTCACAATATGGTGATGTAGTTCTGTTTTCACCGGGATATAAAAGTTTTGATATGTTCGATAATTTCGAACACAGGGGAAGTGAATTTAAAAAAGCCGTTAACAATTTAAATCCGAAAAAATGAAAATCGGCGGTTACAAAATAGACATATGGATTCTGATCCCGGTACTTCTGCTGCTGATATTCAGCATTGGCCTGGTATACAGCGCCAGTTCGGATTATTCGATTTCGAAGTTCAAGGATGCGAACTATATGTTCAAGCTTCACCTGATAAAAGTACTGATGGCTCTTGTCTTGATTTTTATATTTGCAAAAATAGATTATAAGTATTATCAGAAATACAGCAAGTGGCTGATTTTGATGTCCTTATTTTTTCTGGTACTTGTATTTATAATAGGCGTTTCCATTAAAAATGTAAACAGGTGGATAAACCTGGGACCCGTGAGTTTTCAGCCGTCTGACCTTGCAAAATATACATTGATACTTTTTGTCGCAAATTTACTTGTGAAGCAAAGAAATAAAATAACCGATTTATATAAAGGATATTTGCCGGTAATATTATCAATACTGACTGTCTGCATACTTGTTGCAGCGCAGCCGAATTTCTCGACATCGCTTATTATATTTGGTTCTTCAATGCTCCTTTTACTTATATCAAAGGTGAAGTTCAAACATATTCTGATAACAGGAATTTCTTTGTTGCCTTTTGCTGTAATTTTTATTCTGACGAAATCATATATAAGAAACAGGATTGAAAATTACGCAGACTTTACGTCGAGCGGAACAGCACAGCACCAGTTGAATCAGGCCATAATAGGTCTCGGCAACGGCGGGATATTCGGAGTCGGCGGAGGAAATTCACTTCAGAAGCAATTCTTCCTTCCCGAAGCTCACGGTGATTTTATTTTTTCAATAATCGGTGAAGAATACGGACTGCTTGGTACACTTGCAGTGATATTTCTTTTCGCACTGCTTCTGATTAGAGGTTACAAAGTCGCTAAGAAAATTCCGGATGAATACGGAAAATACGTTGCGTTCGGAATAACAACTGTAATAACGGCTTATGCAGTCGTGAATATGTCGGTAGCCTGCGGAATAATTCCGACGACAGGCGTGCCGATACCTTTTATAAGTTACGGAGGAACAGCTTTAATATTTAATTCGATAGCAGTCGGGATATTGCTGAATATATCTTCTTACAGGAACGAATCTCCGGAAGCATTCAGCGATAATTCAAATTTGAACGGTATGTTGAGCGAATCAAATTTAAAAAACGTATGAAGATAATATTCACAGGCGGGGGAACAGGCGGTCATATATTTCCTGCAATTGCTGTAGCGGATGAATTGAAGAAGACATACAAAGACATAAATATATTGTTCGTCGGGGCGAAAGGAAGAATTGAAGAAAAAATTGTACCAGCAAATAATTATGAATTAAAAACTATAAATATAGAGGGGTTTAATAAAAGAAATGTAATCGGAAACATTAAACTTCCCGCTAAAATACTAAAGGCACTGAAAAACTGTAAAGAAATATTGAAAGATTTTAAACCCGATGTGGTTATAGGTACGGGCGGATTTGCCAGCGCGCCGATGGTTTACTCGGCAATTAAAATGAAAATTCCTTCGCTGATTCAGGAAGGCAATTCATACCCGGGAAAAGTCACGAAGTTTCTTGCAGGAAAAGCAAATATGGTAGTTGTCAGTTTTGAGGAAACAAAAAATTATCTGAAAAGAAAAGATAATGTATATAAAATATCTTATCCCGTGAGAAATTCTTTGTCAAAAGTTGATAAGATAGGAGCGTTAAATTCTTTCGGACTGAATAACGGAAACAGGACGTTGTTTGCATTCGGCGGAAGTCAGGGAGCAAAAGGTATTAACGATGTATTAAAAAATAAGATTAAGGCATTATATGATGAGAATATTAATCTGATATGGCAGACAGGTAAATCGAATTATGATGAAATAAAGGAAATGTGCAGGCCTTATGAAGATAAAGTTAAAGTGTTTGAATTTATCGATAATATGAAATATGCTTATTCTGCATCTGACCTTGTTATCTGCCGTTCGGGTATGAGCAGTATAATGGAATTGTCTTTTTTGAAAATGCCTGCAATCCTTGTACCGTTCCCGCTTTCAGCGGATAATCACCAGGAAAAAAATGCTAGGACACTTGAAAATAACAAGGCATGCATATTAATCCTGCAGAAAGATCTTGAAGCAAAATTAATAAGCGTTATTACCAATACAATATTTAATAATGAATCTTTGAAAACGCTTGGTGAAAATATATGTAAATTTTCTGATCCGGATTCAGCAAAGAAAATTGCGAATTTAATTTATCAATTAACTTTAAATTAAAAAATTATGGACGGAAGAACATATAAGTATAAGCTGGATTTCTATTACAAGTCCGTGATAGTTTATATGTCGTTTCTGATAATTTATGTGATAATAAACGGAGAATTTTTTGCAAAGGAGTTTTCTGATTTATATAAAGACCCGATTATTTATATAAGTATGCTATTTATTCTTTTGACCCTTTTTGTCCTTCTGAAAAATACAATCAGGGCGAAAGAAATAATTTTTGAAGATGATAAATTCATTATTAAAAACAGGTTCGGGCAGAGGGAAATATTATTTTCGGAAATATTGCTGATAAGATTTTCCAGGGAAAAAAGATATGGAAGCAACAGGAAAGGAAATGTAAGAAGAGTAAGGATGAGACTGACCGATAGGAAAAGATATTTGAGAATTCGTCTTAGCGAGTTCTGGGATGAAAAGAAATTAATACAGGAATTTAATAATGTAGCAAAACTGATTTCCACGAGAACAAATGACTGATGATAAAATAAAAATATTGGAAGGTGTAAAAAAAATCCACTTCATAGGAATCGGCGGAGTCGGTATGAGCGGTCTTGCGGAATATCTGATAAAAAACGGATATGAAGTTTCGGGAAGCGATTCGACATTGAGTGAACTTACAGAAAGGCTTGCTGGATTCGGAGTTAAGATATTTGAAGGACATAACGATAACAATCTTTCAAATGATACAGGTCTTGTTGTTTACTCGGCTGCAATAAAAGAAGAGAATCCCGAACTGGCTAAAGCAAGAAAATTAAATATTACTGCAATTAAACGTGCAAAAATGCTCGGGGAAATAGTGAACGGTAAATTCCTGATTGCAGTAAGCGGGACACACGGCAAAACCAGCACCACAGCTATGATTGCAAAGATTATGATTGACTGTGACTTTGACCCCACGGTATTTGTGGGAGGTACAATTGATTTCCTCGAAGACGGTAATTCAAGAATCGGTAAGAGTAAGTATGCAGTTGTAGAAGCAGATGAATATGACAGAAGCTTTCTTACTTTGAAACCCGATATTGCAATAATAACGAACATAGATTTGGACCATACGGATATTTATAAAAATCTGGACGATTTAAAAAATACTTTCGGTGAATTCCTGAAAAACGGGAAGGAAAATCTGAAAGTAATCGGATTCGGTGACGACAGGAATATAATTGATGTAATGAATTTAATTCAAAATAAAAATTGCTATACCTACGGATTTAACAAAGAAAATAGTTATTTAATCAACGAATCATTTTTAAAAGAGTCAAATATAATTTTTAAAATTAGAGAAAGAATTGTTGAATTGAGCGTCTCCGGAAAACATAATGTATTAAATGCGTCAGCGGCCTTTATCACCGGGGAACTGCTGGGTCTAAACAGAGAATGTGTCGTGAGAAATCTGAAAAGTTATTATGGTGTTAAAAGACGCCTTGAACTGAAATACAATAAAGAAATAAAAGTGTATGATGATTATGCGCACCATCCGACTGAAATTGAATATTCTTTCAATGCAATAAAAGAAGTCTCAAAGTCAAGAATTATAACGGTGTTTCAGCCGCATACTTATACAAGAACGCGTGATTTTTTCGAAAGTTTTGCAAATGCTTTGCAATATAATGATGTAACAATATTGACAGACTTATACCCTGCAAGGGAATCAGCAATTGAAGGTGTTAGCTCGAAACTGATTTATGACAAACTTATGCTTATAAGTAAAAATGTAACCTATTATGTGCCGAAATTTAATGATGTGTTGAAAAGGCTTGGTGAAGTGGTAAAAGAAAACGACACGATTATATTCCAGGGTGCGGGGGATATAACAAATTTATGCAGTATGTTCGTTAAAAAATTAAGCGAACTGAAAAATTGAGAAAAACAAAAATCATATTGGTACTCCTGATATTCGTCGTGATAATCGGCGTTGTTGTAATTTATGCGAATAGGTGGAGAACAAATGTTGTCTATGATAAAATTACAGTTAAGGGAAATTTCACTCTGACAAGGGAAGAGATTCTGCAGGCGGCGAATATTAAACAGGACAGCACTATTAATATCGAAGAACTGAATCTCGTTTTCATTCAGGACAGGATTTCAAAACATCCGGAAGTAAAGAAAGTCTCTGTCAGCAAGAATCCGCCGAATGAACTCGTGATAGATGTAATTGAAAAAAGGCCTCTCGCAATAGTTAATGTGGGGAATCAGCTGAATCTTGTCGATGAGGAATGCGAATTGTTCCCGTTTAAGAATTTCGAAAAGCTGTTTGATTTGCCTGTGATTACCGGAATCAGGCAGGTGTCAAATCAGCAGATTGATGATAAAGCATACATGAATGACCTGAGGCTTGCAGTTTTTATAACTATGAATGCTTTTAAAAAAAGCAAGTTCTTATACAACCAGATTTCTGAAATAAATATATCGGATACAAGTAAAATCATTGTATTCACAAATGATAAGTCGGTTCCGGTATATTTACCGCGGATGGAAGATAAAAATATTTCGGACCCGAATTACCAGAAAGAAATTTTAATGAAACTTGTTGTACTGAAAAACTTTTTTGAAAAATCATTTGCTTCGCTGAAAGAGAAAAAACTGGATTATGTTGATTTGAGATTCGATAACCAGGTGATTGTTAAAACAAACTAACTTAAGAAAAATTTTAAAGACAAAATTATGTCAAAAGCAAAAAAAATAGTGAGCACTGAAAACGATGTAATAGTCGGACTCGACGTGGGTACAACCAAAATATGCGTGATTGTAGCCCGTCCAAAAGACTCTAATAACGTGGATATCATTGGTATCGGAAAAGCCCCTTCAGACGGGCTTCACAGAGGTATCGTCGTGAATCCGAGCAAAACAATCGAATCCATTAAAGCTGCAATTGCGGATGCGGAACTTAATTCCGGTGTAAAAATTAAATCTGCTTCTGTCGGAATTGCAGGACATCACATCAGGTGCATACAGTCTTCGAGTATCATCGGTATAAATAATACCGACAGGGTTATACAGGAAGAAGATTTGCAGAGGTTGCTCGACCAGGCAAAGCAAATCAGGATTCCCAGTGATACAAGGATTATTGATGTCGTACCGCAGGAATATATTATTGACGGTAAAGACGGAATTTATGAAAGCCCGGTCGGGATGTTCGGAATCAGGCTGGAAGCGAAAGTCAATATTATTTCGGGATTGGTATCCTCTATTGATGACCTTACAAAATGCGTGCTGAGCTGCGATGTTGACCTGGACGACATAGTGCTTGAACCGATTGCATCCTCTTACTCGGTACTCGATGAGACCGAAAAGAAAGTCGGTGTCGCAATGCTCGACATCGGCGGGGGTACGACTGATATAGCAGTCTTTAAAAAAGGTGTCCTGAAATATACTGCCGGAATCGGAATTGCAGGAAGCCTTGTGACCAATGATATAGTTGAAGCTCTCGGTATATCGGATAAGGAAGCCGAAAGAATAAAACGTGAATTCGGTTATGCCTCAGTTTCTGAAATTCTGAACGATGATGAAATTATAGTAGAATCGATTAAAGGAAAAATCCCAAAGAAAACAAGAAAAAGCATACTTGCGAGAATAATACAGGCGAGAATGCAGGACATATTCGAACTCTCGGCAATAGAAATTAAGAATTCACAGATACATAATGAACTTCACGCAGGCGTGGTAATCACGGGCGGCGGCTCGCTGATAAGAGGCACAAAAGAGTTAGCGGAAGAAATTCTCGGGACTGAAGTGAATCTCGGTATCCCGACAGGGTTGTCAGGCGGACTAATAAAGGAAGTCGAAAGCCCGATATTCGCTACAGGCGTTGGATTAATCCTGCACAGGATAAAAACCATGAATGAAGCAAACCATATGACCGTGTATGATAAAAATAATACAAAGAGGAAATTAACTCCGAAAGATTTTATAATGAAAATTAAAAGGTGGTTCGACGAACTATAAATATAATTTTTAATAATAAAAGAAATAAAAATTTAAACAATAACAACAAATAAAAAAGAAAGGGTCAAACAATGTCAATCCAATTAATTCCTGATAGCAACGACGGTGCAAAAATCAGAGTCGTAGGCGTTGGCGGCGGCGGTGGTAATATCGTAAACTCAATGGTGAATAAAGGTATCGAAGGGGTTGAGTTTATTGCGGTAAATACGGATGCTCAGGCACTGGACATCAGCAAGGCAAATGTAAAAATCCAGATAGGAAAGAACATCACCAAAGGTCTCGGAACGGGAATGAAAGATGAAATCGGTATGAAAGCCGTGGAAGAAACACGCGACACACTCGAAAAAGCTCTCACAGGCAGTGATATGGTATTCATTACTGCAGGTATGGGTGGCGGAACAGGAACGGGCGGCGCTCCGGAAGTTGCCCACATTGCAAAAAGCCAGAATGCTCTTGTAGTTGCAATTGTTACCAAACCTTTTGAATTCGAAGGCAGGCCCAGAATGGAAATGGCAAACCAGGGTCTCGAACGACTTAAAGAGGAAGTCGATAGTCTGATTGTTATTCCAAATCAGAAAATATTCGAACTTATCAGCGTGGATACTGATAAAAAATCTGCATTCGAGCTTGCAAACAAGGTGCTTTATAATGCAACGAAAGGTATTTCCCAGATTATTACAAAGACCGGGGAAATCAACGTTGACTTTGCAGATGTAAGGACTATTATGAAAGATATGGGTGATGCAATGATTGGAACCGGTATTGCCGAAGGTGAAAACAGGGCAGAGAAAGCTTCACTGGATGCACTTTCAAATCCGCTGCTAGATGATATTGATATTGCAGGCTCAAAATGCGTGCTCGTAAATATCTCCAGTAACGGCTCAATCAAGATGTCTGAAATCGGCAGAATCAACCAGATAATTCAGGAAAAAGCAGGCGAAGATGCCAAATACATACTTGGAATAGTCGATGATAAGGATATGAAAGATGAAATAATGGTAACAGTGATTGCAACAGGTTTTGCAAAAGCCGCAGAACTTGCAAAAACCGAAGAAGCCGAAGCCCAGACAAAAAAATATGCTACTGTTATTACCGAATTACCGAAAGACCAGAAAGCATATAAAGACCTTGACGAACCGGCTTGGAAAAGGAGATACGACAAGATTAATATTAACGACGACCTTAGCGAAGAAGCGCCTAAGAAGAAAGAAAAAACTCTCGATGACCTGGGATTCGATATAAATATAGAAGAAAAATTTATGAAAACACCCGGTTTCCTGAGAAGGCAAATGGACTGATTTTAATTAATAATTAATAATTAAATTAAATTGTGAAATGTGAATAGGTGTTAAAGAAGATTTTTTCTGAATTCTGAGTTCTTAAAAAAAGAATTTTTAAAAAGAAAATTGGTTTAATATATTAAGAGATATATATTAAACGGAACTTTAAATTAAGTTTCAGAGAATAATATATAAAGGTTTCTTTACCATTGCTGTTCAACCTTTCCTCTGCCGAGAGAGGTTGAATCCTGCAATCTCCCACGACGGGGTCCCCCACGACCCCGTTTTTTTATATAGAATATTCACATGTTTTTCACCTTTTATTTTGAATCATTTCAATTTATATTAATAGATTGTTTAACTGCCTTTCTTTAAAAAACTTTGCAGTAATTTATTTATGAAATATTTTTTTACGATTTTCATAATACTGTTTTCTATTAATGCATTTTCCCAGGATGCTGATTCAAGTGATTATTTCAGAGCGGGTATTTACGGAGGTATGTACATTCCAAACAGTAATTTTTATGTTGATACCAAATTGTCCAATACAATTTCAATAGAAGCTGAATACATAAAAACAAATAATATTGCATTTTATTTAAGAGGTTTATTCGAAAAGAAACCTTATTATTCTTATACTGATGTTTTGTATGTCGATAAACCTGTTAATTACAGGCTGGTAATTTCTTTCGGGGGCAGATATTATCTTAACCGGAAAAATATAAGACCATACGTTCAAATCGGCTTAAATCAGGAAACAAATTTCACGGGTAAAGAATCTTATTATTATACGTCTGAGGGTGTTACAAGGTATTATTCATACAGTTCACAAAGGGAATATTCTTATTCTGTGAATTTTGGACTTGGATTGGATATTAAAATATTGAAAAAGTTTTCTGCTGTTGCTGAATATAATTTGTACAGAGTTTACACGAATGTTGATGATGAAAAGATACCGATTTTCAGAACGTTCTCCATTCTTGCAGGTATAAAATATAATTTGACATTTTAATAAAAAATAAATTATTTAGAAAAATTATAAAATCTTATGAAAAAATTATTCGTAATTATCTTTTTTCTGATTACTGTTAATGTATTTTCTCAGGGTGCAGATTCCTGTGATTATTTTAGAATCGGATTGTACGGAGGAATGTATTCAACTCAAAACGCTACTGATATTGAGGGAAATAATCAGTACTTAAACTCTGTTGCACTGGAAGGCGAATACGTTCAATCCAGAAATTTTGCTTTTTTCATCAGGGGAATATATGAATTTACTCAAATTCCTCAGAACTCAAATGGTAGTTTTACTTATATTGATGCTCCTTCATCTTCACGTATTGTATTTACTTTTGGAGCAAGATATTACTTAAGAGATAAAAATATAAAACCCTATTTTCAAATAGGACTTAATCAGGAAACAAATTATAAAAGTGCATACTCTTATACATACATTTCTCCGGGTAATTATGAATACCATTCTTATAATTCTGAATGGTATTATAATTATTCGTTAAATTTTGGAGTCGGACTTAATGTTAAATTATTTAAAAACATATCAGCAGATGTAAAGTATGATTTATACAAAGTATTTTCAGGCGAATATTCTTATTTTAACAGATACTCTGTGATAGCAGGCATTAAATACAACTTAATCTATTGACATTTTTAGCAGTAAAAATTATTTAAAGATTAAGGTACGATTTTCTTCTATTTCTCGTCTTTTCTATGCTCAAATTGTAGAATTGTAATACTAATCTAAATGTATTAATTTAAAACTTATTTTCAAAAATTACGTATTATTATGATGAAAAAGTATATTAACAGATTCATATTTGTTTTTTTTATAACTGTTTTAGCACCTTTCTATTTATATTCACAAAACCTTTACAATGGCATTGACCTTGATACCGTAAAGGCACAGAAATTCGACATCGGCAAAATGTGGACTTTCGACTATCCGCCGGTTGAATATTTCTCGGAAACATATAATTTTACTCCTTCTAAAGAGTGGCTTGAAAATGTCAGAATGTCTGCGCTTAAATTTGCGGATTACTGTTCCGCCTCTTTTATTTCCGAAGACGGTCTTGTGATGACAAATCATCACTGCGGCAGGGAATCGGTAACTGGAGTCGAGCAGCCCGGCGAGGATCTGCATAAAAACGGTTTTTATGCCGAGACTCTGGATAAAGAAAGAAAAGTAAAGGAATTGTTTGTTGAGCAGCTCGTGAAAATTGTCGATGTTACTAAAGATGTTATCGATGCAATGGATGCAGGCACTACAGCCGATGAAAAAATAGACTACAAGACTAAAAAAATAAAAGAACTTGAAGAAAAAAACGGTAAAGAATCCGGAATGAAATGCCAGGTCGTTACATTTTATAACGGCGGTCAGTATTCCCTTTATTTTTACAAAAGTTATAATGATGTAAGATTGGTATTTGCCCCCGAGGACCAGGCAGGATTTTTCGGAGGGGACCCTGATAATTTTACATATCCCAGATACAATCTCGACTGCACTTTTTTCAGAGTTTATGATGAAAACGGAAATCCGTTAAAGACTAAAAATTATTTCAAATGGAGTACAAGCGGAGCAACATTGGGAGAGCCTATTTTTGTAATCGGAAATCCCGGCACAACCAACCGCCTGAATACCATCGCCCAGCTTGAATATAAGCGCGATGTAGAATATCCGAAAGAACTTTTATTGATTAATAAATTTATAATTATACTCGAAGATTTTTGTGCCAAGAATCCTGAAATGAGTAAATATTTTAATGACCAGATTTTCAGCCTGAAGAATTCACAAAAGGTCTATATCGGTATGATTAAGGGATTAAGCGACCCCGTACTTATGGCAAGAAAAAAAGATTTCGAAAAGAATTTCAGAAATTCAGTCGAATCGAACACAAAACTGAATGAAAAATACGGAAATGTCTGGGATGAAATTTCAAATGTCAGGACCGATTTGAAAAAAATAAATCCGGCTATAAGCGCATACAGCGTTACGCCAAATTCGTCCTCTTATATGATAATGGCAGATACACTTGTAAAGCTTTCTAAGAGGAATGAAAAACTGAATAAAGGCTTTGTTTCCGCGTTATTCGGTAATGATATATTCGGGGAAAACCTTTTAAGGATTGAGCTTACTAATCTTATCGATAATGCAGGGTACGAAGATAAAATAGTAAATAATTTTATCGGCACAAGAACTGTCGATGAAGCAGTCGAATACTTAATGAAAAATTCGGCGATTAATTCGGAAAGCAGTGTAAAGGATTTCATTAAAAAATCTCCCGAAGAAATTCTTGCTTCTAATGACCCGTTCATTAATTTCATAATCCAGACTTCCGATACACTGAAATCACTGAAAGAAATAAGTTCAAAACTTCACAAGCGGGAAGATATTGCAAATCAGAAACTGGGAAACGCAATTTACGAAGTGTTTGGAAATTCTATTCCTCCCGATGCTACCTTTACACTGAGAATTTCAGACGGTGTTATAAAACCGTATAATTACAACGGTACTGTCGCTCCGCCGAAAACCACGTTCTACGGTGCTTACGACAGATACTATTCATTCGAAAAAAAGAATCCATGGGATTTGCCGAAATTATGGATTAATCCTCCGAAAGAATTTAAACTCGAAACGCCATTTAATTTCATATCCACTTGTGATATCAGCGGAGGAAGCTCGGGAAGCCCGGTAATAAACAGGAACGCTGAAATAGTCGGACTTGCATTCGACGGAAACATCGAAAGCCTGCCCGGTGATTTTATATATACATCGGAAGTGCCGCAAATGGTTTCGGTTGATTCGGAAGCATTAAAAGAAGCTATAAAAAATCTTTATAAAGCAAAAAGATTAAGCGAAGAACTGAGAACAGGTAAACTTTCAAAATAATTTAAAATAATTTTAATTAATCTCTTATAAATTTAATAATATTTAAAATGCTAAAAAAATCATTCACATTTTATTTACTGGTATTATTCGTATTTACATTCGGTAATATCGGCGCGCAAAATCTTGATACGGTTAAAGCAGGAAAGTTCGACAACGGGAAGATGTGGACTTTCGATTATCCGCCTTCGGATTATTTAAGCGAAACTTACGGATTCCGCCCTTCACAGGAATGGCTCGATAACGTAAGAATGTCAGCCCTGCGTTTCGCAACATATTGCTCAGCTTCATTCGTTTCTGCTGACGGACTCGTAATGACAAACCATCACTGCGGCCGTGAATCGGTCACTGAAGTAGAACAAAAAGGCGAAGACCTTCACGGTAAAGGATTCCTCGCAATTAATTTTGCAGATGAAAGAAAAGTACCGGGATTATTCGTCGACCAGCTTGTAAAAATTGTTGACGTAACAAAAGACGTTCACGATGCAATCGATGCAGGCCAGACCAACGATGAAAAAATCAAAAACAAAGATAAGAAAATAAAAGAAATCGAAGCTGAAAATACTAAACCCGGAATGAAAGCTCAGGTCGTGACTTTATACAGCGGCGGACTTTATTCTCTTTATATTTACAAAAGATATAATGATGTCAGACTTGTTTTCGCACCCGAGGACCAGGCAGGATTCTTCGGCGGTGACCCTGATAACTTCACATATCCGAGATATAATTTAGATTGTACATTCTTCAGAGTATATGATGAATCTGGAAAACCTTTGAAAACCGAACATTATTTCAAATGGAGCCCAAAAGGAGCAGGTTTAAACGAACCCATTTTTGTTGTTGGCAATCCCGGCAGAACAAGCCGCCTGAATACAGTTGCCCAGCTTGAATACAAGCGCGATGTATCCTATCCCGATGTTTCGTTGTTCCTAGATTTCATGGTTGATTATTACAGAGATGTAATTGCAAAAGACCCTTCAAAAGGAAAAGAACTTAACGACAGGCTTTTCTCATATGCAAATTCACAGAAAGTTTATCACGGCATAGTTAAAGGATTAAATGATGGTGTAATAATGGCAAAGAAAAAAGATTTTGAAAAGAAATTCAGAGCCGCAATAGACGCAAACCCGACGCTGAAAGCTAAATATGCAGGCGTGTGGGATAATATTGCGAGCGCAAATGCCGAAGTAACAAAAGTGTATCCTGAATTTTATAGCTATCGTGTTAATCCTAATTTAAATCCTTCTTATTTTGTAATTGCAGATAAAATTATCGCAGGATTTAAATCAAATACTCCTGTCTCAGAAAGTGAAATAAAATCAATGTTCGATAAAGCTGATAAAGAATATGATAATAAAGCACTCGAATTCCTTGTAGGCCAGTATATAAGAAAACTGGGAAGCACAAATCCAAATGTTAAAGTATTAACCGGTGGAAATACAGGAATGGATGCGGTAAATTATATTCTGAATAATTCCGCACTTGTATCTTATGATAAAACAATAGCACTTGTTAATCAGGGCAGTGATGCATTTTTAAATTCATCCGACCCGATAGTTTTTTATATTGCAAATTCAAGAGCAAGATTCGATGAAATAAGTAAAAAAATTGATGAACAAAGGGCAATCGAAAAAGGCAATATTGAATTACTCGGACAGGCAATTTATGATGCGTTTGGCACAAGCATACCGCCTGATGCTACTTTTACTCTCAGAATTTCGGACGGTGTAATCAAATCATACGAATATAACGGAACTATCGCTCCGCCGAAAACCACGTTCTACGGCATTTACGACAGGTATTTCTCTTTCTCGAAAGAATCTCCGTTCGATTTACCAAGCAGATGGATAAATCCTCCGAAGGAATTTAACTTATCCACTCCTTTTGATTTCATATCTACAAATGATATAATCGGCGGCAACTCAGGAAGCCCTGTTATTAATAAATATGCTGAAATAGTCGGCCTGGCTTTTGACGGTAACATGGAAAGCTTAACCGATGAGATTATTTATCTCGACGATAAACCGCATACAGTATCGGTTGACTCCGAAGGTTTAATCGAAGCAGTTAAAAATCTTTATAAAGTAGAAAGGCTTTCATACGAACTCCGCTTCGGAAAAATGAAGTAAATCACCAATTACTTTGTCATTCCTGCGGAAGCAGGAATCCAAAACACGAAACAGTTCTATATCCTCGTTCCCAACGTCCTCGTTGGGAACGNNACTCAAAAGACTCTATAGACTCAAAATACTCTATGGACTCTATACACTAGCATTTTACATTTTTTTTTATCTATATCATTTTTACTTTATAGGCTATGAAAAACTTTCTTGACATATTAAAAGAAAAGATAGTTGTCTTCGATGGGGCGACGGGGTCGACTTTTCAGACGTACGAACTTAACGCAGATGATTTCGGCGGAAAAGAACTCGAAGGGTGCAATGAATATCTCTGCATTTCCAAACCCGATGCCGTGAAAAGACTGCATACTTATTTTCTCGATGCAGGCGCCGATGTGATAGAAACAAATACATTCGGCTCGACTTCGATTGTGCTTAAAGAATATAATATCGCAAATCTGGATTATGAGCTTTCGAAGAAAGCTGCGGAAATTGCAAAGCAGTGTGCAATGGATTATTCAAATAACGGGAAACCCAGATTTGTCGCGGGTTCCATAGGACCTACAACAAAACTTCCTTCGCTCGGGCACATTTCTTATTCCGAAATGTCGGAAAGTTTTTACCGCCAGATGTCGGGACTCTTCGACGGCGGAGTTGATTTATTCTGCATAGAAACCTG
>PMIW01000229.1 GCA_003158365.1 Ignavibacteriota bacterium
CAACCGGACCGGACGCCAGTTTACTGGAGACGCTTCGGGGGATTTCTTCTACCCGGCACTTTATCGGGTCGGATTTGCCTCCCAGCCCGTTTCCGTTTCCCGTGACGATGGCCTGACGCTCTCTGACCTCTATACGGCTCCTGTCTGCCGCTGCGCCCCGCCGAACAACAAACCCACTTCTCAGGAAATGGCCAACTGCCAGCCGTATCTCGAGCGTGAATTCGATCTCATCCGGCCGAAAATCCTTGTTGCACTGGGCCGGATTGCTTTTGATGCTATTCTGGGCATATTCCATCCTGTTTCCAATCTGGAAGATGAAACCCCCATCGTTTTTTCTCATGCTGCTGTTTACCATCTGCAAACTTCTACTTCCAATATTCATCTTACCGACTTCTGGCTGGTCTGTTCCTACCACCCCAGCCGACAGAATACCCAGACCGGGCGCCTGACCGTAGAGATGTTCGACCGCGTGTGGGAGTTGGCCAGAAAAATGTTGTCCCCTTAAAATCTTTGCGAAAAAACAGAAATCACTTTTTTTTAGGTTTGAAAAGCAACGCTTTTCAAACCTGAAAAAAGTGAAGCCCGCACCTATAAGATGATAATGGATAAGGGGGTACAATGGTTATAAGATTATGTGGGATAAGAAGGTCAGAATGCAGGAAAAAATTAAAGAGAATGTCATTGCCCCGGATTTCGAGCTGGTAGATACGCAAGGGAAAACTATCCGGTTGTCAGAGTTCCGCGGCAAATACGTCGTTCTGGTATTGATGCGCGGCTTTATGTGACCCTACTGCCGCAAACATCTGGCGCAGTTGCGCCAGGACTACTGTGAGTTTCAAGAACGGGAAATCGAAATCATTGCCCTGGGACCCGATGGCCCCAACGCTTTCCGAAAATATTGGCAGGAAGAGCAGCTGCCTTTCATCGGCTGCCCGGATATAAAATCCCAGGTGGCTGACCGCTATTACCAGGAAGTGAACCTGTTGAAGCTCGGGCGCATGCCCGCAGTTTTTGTGATTGATAAAGAAGGCCAGATCCGCTATGCTCATTACGGTGATTCAATGGCCGATATTCCCCCCACGTCCGAGTTATTAAACGTGATTTTGGACTAACCGAATTATTTTATGGATTGTTTGGCAGCATAGCTGCCAAACAATCCATAAAATAAGGTATTTTGAAAGATATTCAACAGTAATTACATCGAAATAACTTTATGCCTGCTTGATGGCTTCCCAGCCGGCGTATTTGGCGGTGTCGCCAAGCTCGGTTTCGATGCGCAGGAGCTGGTTGTACTTGGCAACCCTGTCTGTCCTGGAAACCGAACCTGTTTTTATCTGCCCTGAATTTACTGCAACTGCAAAATCAGCAATTGTTGTATCTTCTGTTTCTCCGCTCCTGTGGCTTATTACGGTTGTATATCCGTTTGATACCGCAAGGTTTACGCAATCAAATGTCTCCGTAAGAGACCCTATCTGATTCAGTTTTATTAATATCGAGTTTGCAATATTTTTTTCAATTCCTTCTTTTAAAATTGCAGGATTGGTTACAAATATGTCATCTCCTACAATCTGAATTTTATTACCGAGTACCTTTGTCAAATTTGCCCAGCCTTCCCAGTCATTTTCCGCAAGACCGTCTTCGATGCTTACTATCGGGTAATCTTTTACAAAACCTTCATACATTTTTATCATTTCATCCGAAGATTTTGAAGTAATGTGCGATTTATAAAATTCATAAATACCGGTCTTCTTGTTCTTCGGATCTGTTTTGAACATTTCACTTGCGGCAGTATCAATTGCAAGAAAAACATCACTGCCCGGCTTATAACCTGCTTTTTCGATTGCTTTAATAATCACTTCAAATGCCTCAGCGTTGGATTTCAGACTCGGTGCAAATCCTCCTTCATCTCCTACAGATGTATTATATCCTTTTTCATTTAAAACTTTTTTAAGTGAATGGAAAACTTCAACTCCGCATCTCAATGCCTTTGAGAATTTATCGAATCCGGCAGGAACAATCATGAATTCCTGTATATCAACCGTATTATCTGCGTGCTTACCGCCGTTAAGTATGTTCATCATGGGTACTGGAATTGTATTTGCACGAATTCCGCCTAAATAAGTATATAATGGCAGTCTCGAATAATTCGCACTCGCATATGCGCAGGCAAGCGATACGCCTAAAATTGCATTTGCACCCAGTTTTGCTTTAGTTGGGGTTCCGTCGAGCTTAATCATCAGTTCATCAATTTCCTTTTGGTCGCGCGGGTCAAATCCTATTAATTTTGGTGCAATGATTTTATTCACATTTTGAACTGCTTTTGTTACACCTTTGCCTGAAAAACGGGTTTTGTCGCCATCCCGTAACTCGACAGCTTCCCTTTCCCCTGTGGATGCTCCGGATGGAATTGCAGCCCGGCCCATTATTCCGTCATCAAGTATTACATCGACCTCAATTGTCGGATTACCTCTTGAGTCTAATATCTCTCTGGAAATTATATATTTAATTGAAGGCATTATGATTGGTTTATTTGTTAAAAAAGTGGAATTTAACCTATAAATCTTAAGAAATCAATGAAGTTAGCTGTGCATACATTTCAAATTTACTAATATTTTAATTTTAATATTTAATATAGTTTAAAAAGTGTAAAATCTCTTGATATTGTAACTTTAATAATATAATTTCGTTTAGTTTATTAAATTAAATGGACTATTGAGCAATACAAAAAAAATATTAACAAATGTTTTGATTTTACTGGTATTATTATCCAATGCCAGTTATGCGGTCTCGTCATCACTCTGCGAAATGTCTAAAAAAACTGTATGCAAATGCTCGTCGAATAACGATAACAACTTAAATAGTTCAGCAGAAAAATTATCCAATCAAACAAAATCCTGCTGCAAAATAGAAATTAAGTTTATTTCCAACTCATCCGATTTTGAAAACAATGATAAAGTTAGTAAATACAATATATCAACAGTATTAATATTTAAAAATACTTCTCAATTATCAAATCCTTCCTACTCTAAAATTAAAGCGAAGGACATATTACTCTTTTTCAAAATACCCAATGATATTCCCGTGAAGAATTCTTCACTGCTGATTTAAACTTACCTCGTATCTTATCTTACTTCCGGTTATTGTAACCGGAGAAAATCTATTTATTAGTTTTAAAGTTTTAACTGTATATAAATTTTAAATAAGTTTTATGAAATATATAATTGCAATAGTTATTGCATTATTAACTGCATCAACATCATTTGGACAGCAGACTTCGGATACATCAAAGTCATTTGGTCTCGATTACTTGATTGAAAATGCAGTCAGTAAAAATACAAAATTTGAGGCAATAGAATACCAGAGAAAAATCGAGCTCATTAAAAAAGAACAGGTAAACAAGCAGCCAATGCCAATGTTCGAGGCAATGATTGATTATATCCCGCTTGATTTTATGGCAAAACCCGAATACGACGGATTCCTGACGCAGAGAATAATGCTTCCCGGTAAACTGAGTACAATGGAGCTAATGAGCGATGTTAATGCAAAGAAGCAATTTATTATCAAAGAACAATTAAAGATAGAACTGATACGACAAATTAAGGCATATTATTTTAGCCTTTATTATTATGAAAAACTTCTTGGGTTTAATAATGAATACCGGGATATACTTAAGAGTATTATAAAAACTCTAGAGAACAGTTATTCAGCAGGAATGGGCTCTCAAAGCCAGATACTAAAAATGAATAATGAGATCCAGATGCTGGAATTTGAAAGAACAGAAATGGAAGCCATGAGAAAAGTATATGTAAATAATCTTAAAGTGATATCAAATCTTAATATCCCTGATGACTTCCATACAAAGGATTTGCAAATAATAATGAATACGCAATATGATATGGATTCATTAAAGCTTACTGATGTCCTGATAAAAAATAATCCCGAATTCAAAATGATTGATAATATGATTGACGGCTCAAGGGTTGAAAAGAAAATAGCTGAACTGGACAGGACACCTGATTTTACATTTAAAGGCGGATACAGGTATATGGCTGCCCAGCCGATGAGCTTCCTGACTTTCAGCATAGGAATAGATTTACCGTTTATGCCGTGGAATTCAAAAAGAATAGACGCGATGGTAGATGAAAAAACAGCGATGGAGCTTCAGGCAATGTCTTCAAAAAACTCTGCACTGCAATATATGAAAAATGAATTGCAGGGAATGCTGATAATGATAAATTCACTGAGAAGTAAAATTACTTATCTGAAAGAAGTATTATATCCCCAGACTCAGCAGACTTTTAATTCTACTTTGGTTTCGTATTCTTCAGGTTCAGGCGAATTTATGAACTTGCTTGATTCTTACAGGAAACTGAGAGAAGTTTCGCAAATGCTCGCGAAAGAAGAAACGGAATTATTAAAACAATATGGCGAACTTGAATTCCTGCTCGGCAGGCAAATAACAAAAATAAATTAATATTTAATGGTATGAATAAGAAAACAATAATAATAATTAGTATAATAATTGGTTTGCTGGTTTTATCAAACGGTTTTATGGTTTATTATTTTGTTTTTAACAAAAACAAAGAACAGGTAAACACAAAAAAATCCGAACTGTATGTTTGCCCGATGCATCCCCAGATTCAGCAGGACCATCCGGGAACCTGCCCGATATGCAATATGGAGCTTGTCTTAAAAGGCAGCGCAGATAAAATGGAAGATACCAGCGGAGTTAAACCCTACAAAGAACTTGGAGAGATCGTACTTTCCCCTGCACAACAGGTTCTTGCAAATGTGAAAACTCAGACCGCTCAATACGGAGATTTTTTGAATTCGATAGAAGCAAACGGAATTGTAAAGCTGAGAGATGATGCATCACGTCAGATTTCTTCTCCCGTTAAAGGTAAAATCACTAAACTGTATATAAACTATGAAGGGCAGAAAGTAAGCAAAGATCAAAAAGCATTCGAACTTTATTCACCCGAACTAATTGCTACTCAAAGGGAATTTTTGCTTGCATATGAAAATTATCTTCGAGCGCAGGAATCCCCGAACCTTGGAATAAAGGAAAGTGCCCTCTCGGTTTTAAACGCCTCAAAACAAAGACTTCTGCTTTGGTTCGTGGATGAGAAACAAATTAACGAACTGATGGAAACAAGACAGGTAAGGAACTCTCTTACATATTATTCCGATTTCAGCGGTGTGGTTACAAAAAAATATTTCAACGAGGGAAGCTGGGTAATGGAAGGAGCTACTATTCTCGATGTTGTGAATCTTTCATCTGTCTGGATTATGGCAAACATATATGAAAATGACATTAATAAAATCAGAACAGGGCAATCAGCTGAAATCACTTTAACCGGTGAAGATAAAACCATAAAAGGCAAAATCGATTATATCACTCCTTTTGTAAATACAGATACAAGAACAGTTGAAGTCAGAATCACTGCTCCTAATAATAATTCCACATTGAAACCGGGAACTTATGTTAAAGCAAAAATTCAAACAGAAAAAACTTACAACTCGATTGTTTTACCAAGAACTGCTGTACTCCGGTCAGGTAAAATGGATATGGTTTATATAAAAAAATCCGGAAATATTTTCGTGCCTAAAGAAGTAGTCGTGAGCGGTGAAAAAGACGGCAATATATATATAAAATCAGGAATTGATGAAGGTGATGAAGTCGTGGTCAGCGCGGGATTCTTAATAGACAGCGAAAGTCAAATACAGATGGGTTCCGGAAATAATATGGAAGGCATGGATATGCCTGAGAAAAAAAACGATACTGAAATAAAAGATAAGGATGCTATGAAAGATATGAAAAACAAATAAAAACAATTAATAATAAAAATAAAAAAAAGAAGAATGAAAAACTTAAAATTTAAACTCTCGATTTTCACGGTTTTTTCTGTGATATTAATTTCGGCCATCTTACTATCCGGCTGCACAAAACAGGATAAAAAAGAAACATCCGATAGCAAAGATAAAAAAACGGAGGATGTGCAAAAAACGGATAATTCGCAGCAGGATATTTCTACACTGATGAATCAGGAAGAAATAAAGACCAATGCTGATGATAAAAACAAGAAAGAAAACGAGAATAAAGATAACGCAAAATTAAATATTGAAAATAAGACTATTAAAATTCCGTCTGCTCAGTGTGAAACCTGTAAAGAAAATATTACGAAAGCACTAAAAAAAGTAAACGGTATAAAATCATACGACGTAGATATTGATAATAAAATTGTAAGTGTCAACTTCGATAAAGAAGTTACGGATTTAAGCAAAATTGAAAATGCAATTACGTCAGCAGGTTATGACGCTAATAATAAAAAAGCAAACCCTGATGCCTATGCTAAACTCGATGATTGCTGTAAAAAACCGGAAGACAGAAAAAAATAAATAATTAATTTTGAATCATGATAGAAAAAATCATAGATTTCTCGGTAAATAACAGATTCGTAATTCTGCTTTTGTACATTGGAATTATTGCCTATGGTATTTATTCGATGGTGCATACTCCGGTCGATGCAATACCCGATTTATCCGAAAATCAGGTTATTATCTGGACCGAATGGATGGGCAGAAGCCCTCAGATAATCGAAGACCAGATTACTTACCCGCTTACGACAAACCTGCAGGGAATGCCTCAGGTAAAAGCAGTAAGAAGCCAGTCAATGTTCGGAATGAGTTTTATATATGTGATATTCGAAGATAATACCGATATCTACTGGGCTCGAAGCCGCGTACTCGAGAAGCTTTCACAAATTCAGGGAACACTTCCCGAAGGAGTAAAACCAATCCTTGGACCCGACGGTACGGGCGTCGGGCACGTTTACTGGTACCATCTTGTAAGCAATAAATATGACCTCGGTGAGTTAAGAGCTGTTCAGGATTATTATCTGAAACTAGGTTTGCAATCAGTCGAAGGTGTTGCGGAAGTAGCATCGATTGGAGGATTTATTAAACAATACCAGATTGATGTTGACCCTAATAAATTAAATGCATACGGCATCGGCATTTCGGATGTAGTTTCGGCTATTCAGAGAAGTAATAAGGATGTTGGCGGACGAAATATAGAATCATCGGACATAGATTATTTTGTCAGAGGCAAAGGATACATCACGAATGTAAATGATATCGATGAAATTACTTTATCAACCGGTAAAGGTGGAATTCCTGTCAGGATAAAAGATATAGCAACTGTACAGATTGGAGCTGATATACGGCGCGGATTAATGGATATGAACGGCGAAGGTGAAGTTGTCGGCGGAATAATTGTAATGCGTTACGGTGAAAATGCAATGACTGTCATCGACCGCGTTAAGGAAAAAATCAAAGAGCTTGAAAAGGGATTGCCGGAAGGAATCACAGTTCAAACCTCTTATGACAGAAGTGGTTTGATAACGAGTTCTATAGAAACTCTAAAAAGAGCTATCATAGAAGAATGTTTGATTGTGTCTTTAATTGTTCTTGCTTTTCTTTTCCACTTCAGAAGTGCTTTGAGAATATTGATTGAGATACCCACCGCACTTCTCATTTCATTTATATTAATGAGACAGTTCAACATTACATCGAACATAATGAGCCTTGGAGGTCTCATTATTTCAATCGGAATTCTTGTAGACGCTTCGATAGTAATGGTTGAAAATGCTTATCGCAATATTGCGAAAGCTCAGGAATTGGGATTAGAAATCGATTACAAAGAAATTGCTGCTAAATCCGCAAAACAGGTTGGTCGGGCGATTTTCTTTTCAGAAGCAATTATAGTGGTTTCATTTCTTCCTGTATTTTTACTTGAAGGACAGGAAGGAAAATTATTTCATCCGCTCGCTTTTACAAAAACATTTGCAATAGCGGGTTCGGCATTTATTACAATCACACTCGTTCCGATGTTAATGACACTTTTTATGAAAGGGAAAGTTTACGGCGAAAAGAAAAATCCCGTTATGAGGTTTTTTAACAGTATTTATGACCCCGTGCTCAGTCTTGCACTAAAATACAGAAAGACTACACTTGCTATAAACATCATCGCATTGCTTGCAACCATTCCATTGATTATGAATACGGGAAGTGAATTTATGCCGCCGCTCGATGAAGGAAGTTTGCTTTTTATGCCTACAACATTGCCAAACATCTCTATTAACGAAGCTAAACGAATTTTACAGGTTCAGGATGCAATTATAAAAAGTGTTCCTGAAGTTGAACAAGTGCTTGGAAAAGTCGGCAGGGCTGAAACGCCTACTGACCCTGCCCCCGTAAGCATGATTGAAACAATAATTATTTTAAAAGATAAATCCGAATGGCGAAAAGGATTAACCAAAGCAGACATAGTTTCAGAACTTAATTCTAAATTACAGATTCCCGGTGTTAGTAACGGATGGACACAGCCTATTATCAACAGAATTAATATGCTCTCGACAGGCGTGCGAACTGACCTTGGCGTGAAAATATTCGGAGATAATCTCGATACGCTTGAAATACTTGCAATCAAAGCAGAAGGAATATTGAAAAAAATTCCGGGAGCTGCGGATGTGTTCGCAGAAAGAACTCAGGGCGGTTCTTATATTGATATAGATGTTAAACGTGATGCAATTTCAAGATATGGTTTGAATGTTGGTGATGTACAGGATGTTATCGAAACTGCAATCGGTGGAGAAAATATTTCTAAGACGGTAGAGGGCAGAAGAAGATTTCCTATTCGCGTCAGGTATTTGAAAGATTATCGGATGGATATAGATGCTTTGAAAAAAGTTTATGTATCCGTTTCAAATAATACCGGTTCGATGAATACAGGCACTACAGGTATGGGTTCAGGTTCACCTGTGATTTCACTAAATCAGTCAAGCGGCAAAATGCAAATTCCTTTGGGTGAGATTGTTGATATAAAAATCACCAATGGTCCGCCTATGATTGGCTCCGAAAATGCATTGCTCCGCTCGATAGTATTTTTGAATGTAAGAGGAAGAGATATGGGCGGGTTTGTCGGCGATGCTAAAGAAGTTCTCGATAAAGAGTTGGCTCCGTCGCTTCCCAAAGGATATTTTTATTCCTGGAGCGGCCAGTGGGAAAATCAAATCCGGGCAAAGCAAAGGCTCGAAATTATTATGCCGATTGTTTTTCTTGTAATTTTTGTAATGCTTTATTTTGTTTA